>JBNJHJ010000040.1:0-11114 GCA_051748365.1 Campylobacterota bacterium | reverse complement strand
AACGCAAACTCATCTGACCCGATACGAAAAACACGACAATATGCACTCTTTTTGGCAAAATCACGCAGTATTTTTGCCACTTCAGTGAGTAAAAAATCCCCTACTTTCATCCCAAAAATAGTGTTTATATTACGAAATTCAATCAGATCAATCAGCATAAAGTGCATTCTTTTACCCTCTTGTGCCACCGTATTAAAGTACGCTGTTCGATTAGGAAGCTTTGTCAAAAGATCTGTAGTAATGGATCGATTATACTCTTGTTGCAATTGTAAAATCTTTTGTTTTTCACGCTCGCTTAAAAAGATAAAATACAAGATTACAAACAGTGAAGCAAGCGAAGAGAGCACGATAAGAAGTATCTGTAGATTAAAGCTTTTTCTCACCTGCATACTCTCATCAATATAGGTTTGCAACAGCATATCGATCTTTGCCAACTCATCCTTTGCCGTTAACTTTTCAATCGTCTCTATATAGTAAGGAAACTCATGCAGCAATAAATTTGTATGTATCTGTAGCAGTTTTTGAAACTCCTTTTTTTCACTTTCTTCAAAGTGATACTGTTGAATATTTTCAAAAAGTTCAATATTTGTTTGGTGTGAAAAGTCCAACGTATTTTTTACGGTAAAAAAATAGTTGATCAACTCCATCACGTCATGTGAAAACTCTCTATCATACTCATTAAGTCTGTAGATCTGAGAAGAAAGAAAGGTCATAGAGTTTTTTATCTTAGCATTGAGTACCATCAAATCATCAAGTAACGCCTTTTTGTTTTGAAGATCGGTCTCAATCTCTTCAAGTTGCCGTGCCGATGCAGCATAATTTTTCTGTGAAAAATCAAAACTGTGCAACAGAGTTTGTGTATCTTGATAGCGGCTGTTGACGATATCGTTGTTGTAGTGCTGGAATAAAACACTTTCTTGTATTGAGTAGTTAAGAAGCAAAAGGTTATCTTTTAAATCTTTTATCTTTGAGGTGGTCTGATTAAAGCTGATAAAGTAGCTATCGAGTGCACTTTTATAACTATAGTTCCATATAACAAGTCCCATAAATAAAATCGCAACCACACCGACTTTAAAACTTTTTTTCACTTGTGCCCCCATGTTGCCGGTTCATCCCCTGTAAGAGTTTTTAAAAACTGCACTAAATACTCTATCTGCAAAGGCGATAGCTTGGTTCCTAGATTGTGGTATGCCATCAACTCTATAGCTTTTGCAATATCATCTTGGGAACCGTCATGAAAATAAGGAGCCGTTTGCAACACGTTACGCAAACTCGGTACTTTCAAAAACTTCTCTTCTCCCTGCAAAGGGATGATATTTCCAAATTTCTGTATCGAATTACCACCGAGATTTTTACCGTTGTGACAGCTTGCACACCCGTAGTTTTTAAAGATTTCAAACCCCTTAGACTCCTCTTGACTCAACTGTACCTCCCCGCGCAGAAAAAGGTCAAACTTAGAGGGCGTGACTAAGGTTTCCTCAAAAGCTACAACCGCTTTTTTCGTAAGTGCATAACTTGGTTTTTCTCCATATACTTTGTCAAACAGTGTTAGATATTTAGAAGAAGCGTTTAATCTTTGCTCAATCATTTGCGGAGTTGCCGCCATCTCGTTGTGCGTTGTAATGGGAAGATCAAACTGATCACTCAAGTTTTTAACATCACCGCTCCAGTGTTGCAAATAGTTAAATGTTGCGTTAAAAACCGACGGAGCGTTAAACTCCCCCTTAGCTCCACCCACTCCAAAAGATTGAGGGTTGCTATCAGCGCCGTATTGAAAATGGCACGACAGACATGAGATCGATCTATCTTTAGAAAGTATCGGATCTTCAAACAGTGCCTTTCCAAGAGCTACCTCATCTTTATCGTACTGCGTCACCTCTTCAATAGGCGTAAACAGGTCTGCATACAGCACAATAGGCAGTAACAATAAAAAATATTTCATCATAAACCCCTTTTATTATTTTCATTTTAACATAAAAACGCTATAATTTTTCATGTTTTCATTTTTTCTTATTGCACTACTTTTAGCACTCACCCCCGGACCCGATAACCTCTACCTATTGCACCTATCCATACAAAAGGGCAAAAAAAGCGGTATCATATTTACTCTGGGGCTATGCAGCGGATTGGTGGTGCACACTGCTTTAGCCGTTTTGGGCATCAGTGCCTTTGTTTTAGCCCAAGAGATGCTTTTTACTCTGCTGCAATTTGCCGGTTCGCTCTATCTGCTCTATCTAGCTTTTGATATTTTGCGCAGTGCAACCCCGCCAAATGCAGACAAAAATATGCATCTGCCAAAGCAGCACGTATACACAAAAGGGGTAATTATGAACCTTTCAAACCCCAAAATATTAGTCTTTTTTCTTGCGTTCTTACCCGGCTTTATCGACACTTCAAAAAACGTAACACTCCAAACGATCGCTTTAGGGGTTGTATTTATTGCCGCAACGATGTTGATCTTTTTTACTATCGCCTTTTTAGCCCACCGAATGCGACGCTTGCTACAAGCACCGCTATTTTTTAAGCTCATGCACTACCTCAGCGCTGCGATTTTTGTCATTTTAGCGTTTTTAGCACTTCCCCTTCCCCGCAGTTAGAAATTTTAAGAGCATTTTAGATAAAATCATTACAAAAAGAAAGTAGCAATAATGGTAGTGGATATTGATTTAAAAGATTGCAGTTACAAGATAACGATCGATCGTTTAGCCAAACTAAGTTTTGAAAAAAAAGTAGCAATTGTCACCAATCCTAAAGTCTCGGGATTGTGGCTAAATACGCTTTTGGATAATCTCGAGGCTAAAGAGGTATTTATCATCACTATCAACGACGGCGAAAAATATAAAAACATGCACACCGTAGAGCATATCTTAAACAATATGTTTGACATGCGCCTTGATAGAGATTCATTGCTTATCGCTTTTGGCGGCGGGGTAATCGGCGATATCACCGGCTTTTGCGCTTCAATCTTTCAAAGAGGGATCGAGTTTGTACAGATCCCTACAACGCTGCTAAGTCAAGTAGATGCAAGCGTAGGCGGTAAAACGGGTATCAACAACAGCTTTGGCAAAAACCTCGTCGGGGCTTTCCACCAACCAAGTGCGGTGCATATCGATACGCAGTTTCTATCTACCCTTCCCTCCCGTGAATTCGGTGCAGGAGTTGCTGAAATAATCAAGATGGCGGTAATGTTTGATAAAGAGTTTTTTGACTTTTTGCAACACAACTCTTTGCATGATTCAAAGAACTTAAAAATTGCCATACAAAAAGCCGTAGAGCTCAAAGCCCGCGTCGTATCGCAAGATGAAAAAGAAAACGGCATTCGCGCGGTTTTAAACTATGGACACACCTTTGGGCATGTGATCGAAAATCAAACAGGTTACAGCACCTACCTTCACGGAGAAGCGGTAGGGATCGGGATGATAATGGCAAATCATTTAGCGATCTCGTTAAACCTTTTTGAAGCAGCGGACAATGAAGCGGTACTAAAGCTGTTGCATACTTATAATATTCCCACATTTTACGATATTGACAGTATTGAAAAATTTTATGAGCGCTTTTTTTATGACAAAAAAAGTCAGCAAAACAGTATCAAGTTTATCTTACCTCGTGGAATCGGGGATTACAAAATAGTCAATAACCCCGATAAAGAACTCGTTTTGCACGCTATACAAAATTTTTTAAAAGGATAAAGCTTGCGTAAACTTCTTCTACTTTGCTGCATATTTTTCGCACTCCCTTTTGCCAATGCTAACGACCACAATAGTAGTACAGATGACGCAAACAAAAGTTTAAGCTACGAAGAGATCGCAACCATCACAAATCAGATCGCCGCTATTGATAGAGAGCTAGGCAGTGAAAACAGTTTTCGCAAAGTCTATAGTAATTATCAAACCTATAATGATCTGCAAACTCGATTAGAGTCCCTACGCCATGAGCTGTCCACTACCAAAAACGGAACCATTGAACACTCAAGATTGCTAGAACAAGAGGAGCTTTTAAACCGTCAAATGGTGCTGCTACAAGATTATGCGAAAAACCCTTTTGAAAAGATGATGCAACCAAAGCCCATTGAAGAAGAGCTTGAAGTCACAAACCCCTTTTTGATCATCCGCGCTTTGACCTACCTTAAGCAGTTGCGGACCGAAAGACAGGAGTATCTGCAGCGCTTTGAGAGCTTGCGTACGCTCATTGACAACCTTAATAAAAAGCATGAACTAGCGATGCAAGGAGCTGCGCACAATGAAGAACTTGCGCAGTTAGCTCGCTCGCTTGAAAAAGAGATCGCTACCTATTCGCAACTCATTCGCACATACGGTATCACGCGTGATGTGTACCTTAAAGAGGTCGATGAAAAGATTATCGAGATTGAAAATGAGATCCAAACGGAGTTAAAACGGCTTTTTATCCTCTTAGCGATCCTGTTTACGCTTTTTGCCCTTGTTGCGCTGATTAAATATATCATCAAAAAGTACATTAGCGATAATGAGCGCTACTACTTAGCCAACAAAACGATCAACTTCTCTTTTGTCACGATCGCTTTAGTGATCGTTGCATTTCGCTATATCGAAAATGTTTCCTACATCGTCACCGTTTTAGGGTTTGCCAGTGCCGGTATCGCTATTGCGATGAAGGATTGGTTTATGAGTATCTTAGGCTGGATGGTGATCGTCTTTGGCGGATCGATCCATGTAGGTGATCGGATTAAGGTGCGAAAAGACGGGCTTGTGTATGTCGGGGATGTGGTGGATATATCGCTTTTTAAGATGACTTTGCATGAAGATGTGACACTTACGACCTATCTAGAAAACCGACGAAGCGGCAGAATTATCTTTGTGCCCAACCACTATATCTTTACATCACTGATTTCAAACTATTCACACTCGGGGATGAAAACGGTGTGGGACGGGATCGATTTTACTATCACCTTTGATTCTAATATCGCCAAATCCACACAAATTGCCAAAGAGATAGCCAAAAAATACGCTAAAGGCTATACCAACATCACCCGAACGCAGCTGAATAAACTGCGCTCAAAATACAGTCTCAAAAACACTAACGTCGATCCGCGCGTTTTTTCATTTATCGAAGAAAACGGGGTGCGCATCAGTGTATGGTATATGACCAACGCGTTTGCTACTTTGCAGCTACGCAGCAACATCAGTGCCGAGATTGTCGAGACGCTACAAAAAGAAGACGATATCACGCTTGCATATCCTACTCAATCAATCTATATGGATAAAGATGTACGAAAACCTAAAGATACCATAGAGGTAACGGATAATAGAGGTGGCGTCATTGTCTAAACAAAAAGTTTATTTTAAAACCTTTGGATGTCGTACCAATCAATTTGATACGCAAGTGATGATGCAAAATCTACACAATTACAGCGTCACAAGCGATGAAAAAGATGCTGATATCATCGTTATCAACTCCTGTACCGTCACCAACAACGCCGATGGCAGTGTTCGAAACTATATCAGCAGCGTACAAAAAAGAAGCACTGCAAAGATCGTTTTTGCCGGGTGCGGGGCTTTTTCGCAAGGACAAGCGCTATTTGAAAAAAACAAAGTCCACACTGTTTTTGGGCACAGCCAAAAAGAAAATATCGATATGCTTTTGCAAAATACACAGCCGACCTTTTCACTGGGTAATTTAGAAAGTGTAGATAAAACAATCGTCCAAGAGTTTATCGGAAAAAGTCGGTGCTTTATCAAGATTCAAGAGGGGTGTGATTTTGATTGTAGCTACTGCATCATCCCAAGCGTACGAGGCGGTGCTAGAAGCCATGCACCGGAGTTGATTTTAAAACAGATTGAGATTCTAGCGCAAAACGGATACACTGAGTTTATTCTCACAGGAACCAATGTAGGGAGTTTTGGCAAAGATATCAATTACCCTCTCTCTACGCTTTTGCAGCAAATTTCACAAATTCGCGGCGTTGTGCGGATCCGTTTAGGTTCCCTTGAGCCAAGCCAACTTGATGATGCGTTTATGGAGCTGCTTGATGAGGATTGGATGGCAAAACATTTGCATATTGCAATCCAGCACAGTAGCGATGCGATGCTGCAAATTATGCGGCGTAAAAATAGATTTGCAAGCGATTTGGCACTGTTTGAAACATTAGCCCAAAAAGGGTATGCAATCGGCACCGATTATATCGTCGGGCATCCGGGAGAAAGTGAAGCTATCTTTCAAGAAGCGTTTTATAATCTTCTAAAGATGCCGCTAACGCATATCCACTGTTTTAGTTATTCTCAAAGAGATAATACCCATGCTGCGACATTGCAAGATACGGTGCGCGGTGATATCGCAAAACAAAGAAGGCAGCATATAATTTCGCTTGTAGCAGATAAAAATCTCTCCTTTAGAAAAGCCCACACCGATGCACTGCAAGTGTTGGTTGAAAATAAAAAGAGTGATTTTTATGTCGGGTATGATCAGTATTTCAACCAACTCAAGATCGAATCAGATCAAAATTTACAGCACTGCTGGATAGAGGTAGACAATGTCACAACAGAAAAAAATTCAAACTTTAAAAAGATCTAAAAAAATCATCATCGCACTTGTTGCGCTCCTTGGTTTACTGTTAAGTTTTGCGTATCTCAGAGACGGTGCCGAGCATATAAACGCGTCAAAAGCTGAGTTTTTCATCCAAAACAAACCCGTTACCAAAGCGTATATCGACGGGGATTATCTGTATATACAAGTTGATAATGAAAACTATAAAGTAATCAAAGATGCCATTAACATGCAGCAACTGCACCAACAAGTTGCTGTGAAAATCAAACAAGATAAGAGCTATCTGATGGATCTGTTTTTAGTCCTTATCATACTTGCAGCCCTTGTGATGCTGCTGCAATCGCTGCGAAAAGATAAGCAAAAACAAAGTGAAGAGTTAAAAAAGATGCAAGTAGCCAATCCTTACGAACAACCAAGTATCGTCAAACCGCAAAAAAGCGATGTACGGTTTGATGATGTAGCGGGGATTGATGATGTAAAGGTTGAGCTACAAGAGATCATAGAGTTTTTAAAATCTCCCAAAAAATATCAAAATTTCGGCATCCGTATGCCTCGAGGCGTACTTCTTGTTGGACCTCCAGGGGTGGGGAAAACGATGATTGCCAAAGCTGTAGCGGGAGAAGCAAAGGTGCCGTTTTTTTATCAAAGCGGTGCGTCTTTTGTACAGATATATGTAGGAATGGGTGCTAAACGAGTAAAAGAGCTGTTTGCCAAAGCCAAGATGATGAGCCCCTCTATTATCTTTATCGATGAGATCGATGCAGTGGGCAAAAGTAGAGGCGCTAACCGCAATGATGAGCGAGAATCAACCCTTAATCAACTGCTAACGGAGATGGATGGGTTTGAAGACAGTAGCGAAGTGATCGTTGTTGCAGCAACCAATCGCATCGAAATGCTTGATGATGCGCTCCTTCGCCCGGGTCGTTTTGATCGGCGTGTGCATGTAGGCTTACCAAATGCCAAAGAGCGCAAAACCATTGCGCAAGTCTATCTAGGCAATAAACCCAACAGCGTCGACCTTGACCTTGTTGCCAATCTTACTATCGGCTTTAGCGGTGCTGCTATCTCATCGCTTGTCAATGAAGCAGCGATCCATGCACTCAACAGTGGAAAAAAAGCGATCAGTGATAGTGATATTATCGCAGTAAAAGATAAGATAATCTCAGGCAAAAAAAGGGTATTGAGTCTTAGCCAAGAGGAGAAAAAGATTCAAGCGATCTATCAAGGAGCAAAAGCGCTTGCTGCATCGTGGTTTGAAGTGCATTTTGATAAGATCGGCATCATCAATGAACACATCACGGGAGTGGAAAAAGAGATTTTGAGTAAAAACGAGATGCTTAACCAGGTAAAAGTACATCTTGCAGGAATCATTGCAACAAAAGAGAGCTATGGCGAGAGCTTTTCAAATGCACAGGCTGATCTAAAGATGCTCAAACAGATTATTGCTACGATGCTTGAAAATTACGGTATGAGCAATAGTTACGGCTTACAAGCCCATGAGGAACAGTTACAGATTATCAATGAATGCAGTGATGAGATCAAAACGCTATTGATTAAGCTGCGTCCGCTGCATCAAAAGATTGTTTCGTTTTTACTCCAAAACGAATATATCACCCAAAAAGATATCAAAGAGTTAGAAGATGCACTACTTTAGCGGTTTTTGTTTACGGGGGGAGCGGGAGCTTTTTGACCATCTACTCAGCCCAAACGATTTTACCGTCGTCGGATTTAGCTACGGAGCTATCAAGGCTCTTGAGTACACACTTTATACCGATGCACGGGTCGATAGACTCATCTTACTTTCTCCCTCTTTTTTTAACGATAAGTCTCAAAAATTCAAAAAGATGCAGCTGCACTTTTTTAATAAAAACTCGCAACGTTATATTCAAAACTTTTTGCAAAATGCTGCGTACCCTAACAATATTACATTAGATAACTATCTACATCAAGATAGCAACGATGATCTTTGGACACTGCTGCATTATGATTGGAGCAATCTTGAAAAACTTTCAAAAGACACCTCACTACAGATCCACCTAGGTGCCCAAGACAAGATTATCGATGCCCAAAAAGCACACGATTTTTTCAAAGCCTATGGGCAGAGCTTGTTTTATAAATCCTACGGTCATCTCCTACAGTAAGCTTTTGTTTTAACACAGATTCAAGTGATTTTTGGGTAAAATAGATCCGATTTAACAAAATATAAGGTAGTATATGAACAACACGGAAATCTTAAAAGATGTAACTTTGCTCTATGTAGAAGATGATAAAGAGGTCAACGAAGCACTCACTCGCTCATTACGAAGAATATGCAAAGAGGTCTTTGTAGCCTATAACGGCTTGGAGGGATTTGAGCTTTTTGAACAACACAAAGACAAAATCGATATTATCGTCACCGATATCAAGATGCCGATTCTTGATGGGATCGGGATGATAAAAAAGATCCGTCAAATTGATTCGTTAAAGCCCATTATTATCACCTCTGCTCATGGAGAAAGTGAGTATCTTTATGAAGCGATCGATGAAGGTGTAGCTTCATATATTTTAAAACCTATCAGTAAGCAGCGCTTAAAAGAGACACTTATCTTTACGGCGAAAGCTTCACTGTATGATATGTTTGAACAGCGCGTGGTTGATAGTATTGAAAAACTGTTAGAACTCCCCGATAATGCGGCGATTTTGTTCAAGCATCATCATATTGTCAAAGCAAGCGATAAGGTACTGAAAATGTTTGGGTGTAAAGATGTACAGGAGTTAGATAACCATACAAAAAATATTTTAAACTCCCTCGTGTCGGGAACAATCTCACTAGAAGAAGGCGAGTACAAACTATTTGGACAAAATATCAACGGTTCTATGGTCTTGATCTATTTTCAAGATTAATGCCCACCTTTTTAAAGGCTAATGATGAGTATTAGAAATAAGCTTTTTATACAAACGACCGTTATCTTGTTTTTGGTACTTTCTTTGGGGGCATATGCATACTTACAAAGTATTCAAAATATTTATCAAAACTCTATCAAAAAAGATATCAAAAGTGATACACAAACGATGCAAAACTATCTGCAAAACTTACGGGGCTATCTTGATGACACGCTCTATCATCTCCATAACAATGAAGATATCTTAGCCCATCTTAACCTGATCTCTTTTTATGAAGACCCCCAAAACTACAGCTTGATTTTTGATACACAAAAACAAAAGCTCATTGACAAAGCGCAGGACGCTCTTGCAGCCTCTTTTATGCGGTTGCACCTTTATGATAGCGACAAAAAGCTCATCTCTACCCAAGGCTACGCATTTGATGGGTATAAAAACTCCTTTGTAACCTATAGCAACGGGCAACTGCATCTGCAATCAAACTCGCAACACAAAACAATTGAGCAGCTCCCTACTTTGACACATCCGTTAGATACAAAGTGCCATTTTTTTATTGATAAAGATTATTTAATCCTTAGCAAAGCAGCACCTTTACATTCCGGTGATACCGTTGTAGGGTATGCACAGGTTGAGTACCTTTTAGGTAGCGGCAGTCTTGATATTGTAGAGGGGTTTTTAAACCATCCGCTTTTTATCACCGCAAAAGAGGATGTATATATCACGCCTAAAAATATCGATAGTCAGACGGTACAAAACTATAACGGTTCTAATGATTATGAGATCATTTCGCATCCTTTTGATTGTTTAGACAGCACCTTTACCTTACACCACATCATCGGTAAAAAATTTCTCAATCAAGAGTATGAACAACTGCTTATAAAGATGTTTTTTCTTGCACTTTTTATCGCTCTTATCTCATTTGCCTTTTCATGGTATCTGAGTAAAAAATTGATCTTACAACCTATCTATAGTCTCAAGCGCTCCATCAACTCTATCAAAAAGGGAGAGTATAAAACAATCACACACATCAACAATGATGAGTTGGGCAAGGTTCTTTTAGAGTTCAATAGTGTTTTTCAAAAGCTTTGGGAGAGTTATTCGTTTTTAGATAGTTATAAAAAAGCCGTCGATTCAGCCAATATAGTCAGTATGACCGATCTTAAGGGCAAGATCACCTATGTCAACGATGAGTTTGTACGCATAAGCGGATTTAGTAAAGAGGAACTTTTAGGCAGTGCCCACAATATCGTTCGTGATCCTACCATGCCAAAAGAATCGTTTAAACAGATGTGGGATACAATCCAAAGCGGTAAACTCTGGCGCGGAATTGTAAAAAACAGAAAAAAAGACGGCGGGTACTACTGGGTTGACGCGGCAGTCAATCCTATTTTTGATAGTGAGGGCAATATAAAAGAATATATCTCTATAAGAAGAGATATCACGCAGCAAAAAGAGCAATCTTTGCAACTGCAAAAGCTCAATGAAACCTTGCAAGAAGAGATCGCTACGCAAGTACAAGAGATAACCAAAAAAGATAAACTCTTACAAGAACAGGCAAAGCTTGCGGCGATGGGAGAGATGATCAGTGCCATAGCCCACCAGTGGCGACAACCGCTGAATGCGCTTAATATCAATATCCAAAACCTAGATGATGATTTTGAAGAGGGGCTTATTGATGCAGCGTTTATCGATAGCTTTATCCAAAGACAGACTAA
>JBNJHJ010000039.1:0-11510 GCA_051748365.1 Campylobacterota bacterium | reverse complement strand
AAAATTCCCAAGATATCTTAGTCAACATCTCAGAAGCGGCAAAACAGATCTCTAAGATCACGAATCTAGGTGAGAAAGAGGGAGCACAGCCCTCTTTAAATAAAAGTAAAGCAAGTGAACAGGAGCATCAAAAGCAAGGCAATTCAAACGTGGTGCAATCAACAAAAGAGTTAGAACAGATTAAAGAGGAGATCAACAAACTCGGCGATACGGTCAATCTGCTTAAAAATATGGTGTGGGATAGTAAAGCTGATGCCAAAGAGTTAGTGATCCCCTCAGAGTTTGCCGAAATCTTTCGGATTATAAAAAACAATCAGATGAGCAAAGCCCATGTGGATACGATTATGAAATTAACGCTTGAGCATATGCCTCTTTCGATGCGCCACAATAGCAAAACCGTAAAGCGATATTTTCACGTACTGCTTCGCAAGATGATCCCTACGCGAATTGAGCAAGCGGTGGTGCCGCCTAAGAAAAAGATTATGATGTTTGTAGGCTCCACAGGCGTGGGCAAAACGACCACGATTGCAAAACTTGCCGCAAGGTATGCGTATATGATGGAGCGCAAGCACAAAGTAGGGCTTATCACGCTTGATACTTACAGAATCGGGGCGGTGGAGCAGTTGATGCACTACGCAAAAACGATGCGGCTAGGGATTGAAGCGGTGGTTGATCCTCCCGAGTTTATCACGGCACTTGAATCGTTGCGAAATTGCGATGTTATCTTAATAGATACGGTAGGAAGTAGCCAGTATGATCGTGAAAAGATAGAAAAGATCCAAGCATTTTTAAATACGCAAAGTGATTTTGCAATCGATATTAATTTAGTGCTCAGTGCAACGACAAAGTATGAGGATCTTAAAGATATCTATCAAAACTTCTCTTCACTAGGGATCGATACGATGGTGTTTACGAAGTTGGATGAAACAAATATCTTTGGGAATATCTTTTCACTAGTCTATGAAAAACAAAAGCCGGTGAGTTATTTCTCGATCGGGCAAGAGGTTCCTGATGATATCACCGATGCCAACGCAGATTATTTAGTCAGCTGTTTGCTTGACGGGTTTAAGAGGGAGCGCAAATGAATCAAGCTTCAAAATTAGAAAAAATGATGCAAACAAGCAGTACAAAGCCCAAAAATACACGCTTTGTCGCTATCACAAGCGGTAAAGGCGGTGTGGGTAAAAGTACAATTAGTGCTAACATGGGGTACTTGCTTTCAAAGATGGGGCTTAAAGTGGCGATTTTGGATGCAGATATCGGGCTTGCAAACTTAGATGTGATCTTTAATGTCGAGGCAAAGAAAAATATCTTAGACGTACTGAAAAAAGAGGCGACTTTAGATGAGGTGGTCACGCCCGTTTCGCAAAATCTTTTTTTAATTCCCGGCGAAAGCGGTGATGAGATATTTCGTTTTGATGATAGGCAGATTGTTGATGCGTTTTTAGCCGAAGCAGAGGTGCTTAGCGGGCTTGATATTGTGATCATAGACACCGGTGCGGGAATTAGTGAGCATATACAGCGCTTTTTATACGCAGCTGATGATGTGGTGGTAGTGACCGTTCCCGATCCTGCAGCGATTACGGATGCGTATGCGACGATAAAGGTTGTTAGCAAAGAAAAAGATAGTGCATATATGATCTTTAATCAAGTCAAAAGCGCTAAAGAAGCCAGTACTATCTTTACCAAAATTCACAATGTTGCTAAAGCAAACATGAAAGAGGGATTTGATCTACAGCTTATCGGGCAAATTTCAAAAGATGATGTCGTAGCAAAAGCGACAAAACAGCGGATGCTTTTTGCCAAAGAGTTTAGCACCCATTCGGCTACTTCGGAGCTTAAAATGATTGCTAAAAAGATAGCTAGTAAGTTGGAACACAATATGCTTAACGATAGTGATAACGGTTCAATAAGTAATTTCTTTAAAAAGCTATTAGGACAATTTTAATTTTTTATTTCCGTTAGCTTTTTGAGTGCATAGAGGGTTTTAATGGGGATAATGAATTACTACCACATGACAATTGTCAGCGGGTTTTTTATAGGTATAGTTACCGCAATCATCAATATCGAACGCGGACCCGTTACCTTTGTCATGGTAGCTTTAGCTATCCCTACCTTCTTTTACTTTATTGTTCATATTGCTATTAGTGTTTTTATCAGATATTCTGAGGATACTTCGATCAAGTTTGATAAAGACAATTATGAAAAGGCGATAGATAGGTACTATAATGAACTATTAGTCAAAGAAAAATCGATCGATGAGTCTTATGAGTTTACCAAAAATTTAGAAGAGGAGATGGGCAGGCTCTACAGACGGCAACAAAAGATAAACAAGCGCAAAAAAAGAGTAGCAAATGCATAACGGTGGATATGATACGGGAATAAGACATTATCAAGATGAGTTAGCGCTGCAGTATTTGCCTGCTGTAAAAGCGATGGCATATAGACTCAAAGAGCGGTTGCCAAGTTCGGTGGATATGAATGATCTCAACTCCATCGGAACGGAAGAGTTGATCAAGTTAGCAAGGCGCTACGACCCTGAGATAAATGATTCTTTTTGGGGGTATGCAAAAACGCGCGTTTATGGATCGATGCTTGATTATCTGCGTACTCTTGATATAGTCAGTCGTGCTAATCGTAAGCTAATCAAACAAATTAGTGAGATCGAAAATAGATTTTTATCGACAAAAGGGTATGAACCCAGCGATCAAGAGTTGGCAAAAGAGTGCCAAGAGGATATTGAAAAGATTCGCGAAGCTCGGCGTGCTGCATCAATCTATAATGTCATGCCCATTGATGATTTGATGGTCGATACAAAAGACGGCGTAGATGAGCAGGTGCAAAAAAGTGAAATTCTTTCACAGATAAAAACCCAGTTGCGAAAACTGAGTAAAAGGGAGCAGATGGTGATACAGTTATATTACTTTGAAGAGCTTTCTTACAAAGAGATTGCTCAGATTCTAGAAATTACCCCCTCTCGTATTTCGCAAATTCACAAAAAAGTGGTCTCTACGATCAAGATGCAGGTTGAGTAATGGCTGATATACTTTCACAAGAGGAGATCGATCAGCTTTTAGAGGTTGTTGATGACGATGATGATAGTTCCCAGGAGGGAAGTTCCAGAAAGGGCGAGGATGTATTAGATCAGCGTCAAATCACGCTGTATGATTTTAAGCGTCCCAACCGTGTCAGTAAAGAACAACTTCGGGCATTTCGCGGGATCCATGACAAGATGGCGCGTTCGCTTGCCTCTGAGATCTCTTCGATCATGCGCTCCATTGTCGAGATACAGCTGCACTCAGTCGATCAGATGACGTATGGTGAATTTTTGATGAGTTTGCCTAGTCCTACCAGTTTTAACGTATTTTCGATGAAGCCTCTTGATGGAAGCGGGATCATTGAGATAAACCCTTCTATCGTTTTTTCGATGGTAGATAGATTGCTTGGCGGCAAAGGCGATCCGTATGATACCAGTCGTGAATTTAGCGATATTGAACTCAATCTTGCCGATACGGTGCTGCGCGAAATCATGTCAAACCTCAAAGATGCGTGGGCGCCGGTGACGGAGCTGTATCCGGTGATTGAGAGTAAAGAATCCAGTCCCAATGTTATCCAGATTGTTGCGCAAAATGAGATTGTCGTGATGGTTGTAATGGAGATAGTGATCGGGCATTCAAGCGGGATGATGAACCTGTGTTATCCCGTTATTACGCTTGAACCGGTGCTTTCAAAGATGGCAAGTCGTGATTTTATGCTCAGCGAAACCAATGCCAAAAAAAGTAGAAACAAAGAGTTAAAAGCACTCCTTGGAGGGGCTAGGGTAAATCTTGATGCAAGTATCGGCAGTGCTGATTTGACCATTCAAGAGTTGTTAGAACTTAGTGTTGATGATATAATACGCCTTGATAGACCTGCAAATGATGAAGTGATCGTCTCTGCTGACGGTAAGGAGCGTTTTATCGGTAAGGTCGGCTTAAAACGCTTTAGAAAAAGCGTTGAGATAATCGAAATTATTCAAGATGAAAAAGATGAAGTGAAAAAGACGCTAGAGATTATAGAGGGTGAGAGAAAACACCGAATCGGCACAAGTGACCTGCTAGGAGATGAAGAGTTTGAAGATGAGGATGAATATTTTGATGAGGATTGAACATGAGTTGGATTGAACTATTTACACAAGAGTGCGCAGGAACTATCGAGGGGCTGATTGGTCAAAAGCCTGAAGTTGACCTCAAATCTCAAGAAGACAAAGCACTTGTTGCACCACCTATCTCAATAACCTATATCGATGTAAGCGGCGATTATGATGGCAAAATTGCCGTTGCAATCACGCCTGCTGTGGCTACGGCACTATCGGATATGATGCT
This sequence comes from Campylobacterota bacterium, assembly GCA_051748365.1. GTDB lineage: Bacteria > Campylobacterota > Campylobacteria > Campylobacterales > Sulfurovaceae > TCS-49. Next base: position 7,146 of record JBNJHJ010000039.1, on the reverse strand, counting down.
TGGCGGTGAGGGTGAGAGTCAAAATGAGATGAGTGAAGACGACCTTGATGCAACAAAAGAGATCGTTTCAAATATTTTTGGCGCAATTTCTACGACTTTGGGCGGACAGCAAGATATGCCAAAGTTAAACTTTTCTATATCCAATATTGAGTTTTTTGAAGATAAAGCAGATTTAGAGGGGTTTGTGCATTCGGTACATTTCCAGTTTGTACTGGGAGTTGTCAACGGTGAGATGCAAGTGCTTTTTGATCAAAATATGAAAAAAAGTATTGTACAAGAGGAATCTGCAGCAGGGGCAAGCGAACCGGCTGCTGCAGAAAATATTGCCACTCTTAGTGGTGAAGAGCAAAAAAATATCAATCTTTTGATGAATGTAAAGCTGCCTGTAAAGGTGCGTATCGGTACAAAAAGATTACTTTTAAAAGATGTTCTTGCGATGGATATCGGTTCAGTGGTCGAGCTTGAACAATTAGCAAACGATCCACTAGAGATCTTAGTCGATGATATCGTGATTGCCGAGGGAGAAGTGGTGATAGTAGATGGAAACTTTGGTATTCAAGTAACAGAGATCGGCACAAAAGCCGAACGGCTTAAAAAGTTAAAAAATGGATAGAGTGCTGCTTGGAATGAGCGGTGGCATAGATTCAAGCGTGAGCTTGCATCTGTTGCAAAAAAGCGCTTATGAGGTTACGGGGGTTTTTATGAAACTTCACGATAAAGATACGCAAGGTTATGAAAATGCCCAAAAAGTAGCGAGTTTTTTTGGTATAGAACTGCATCTTGTTGATTTTACACAAGAGTTTGATCGTGAAGTGTATAGATATTTTATTGAAAGTTACAAAGAGGGCTTTACGCCAAATCCCTGCGCTGTTTGCAATAAAACAATAAAATTTGGCGCATTACTTGATTTTGCACACTCTTTAGGAATCCAAAAGATAGCAACGGGGCATTATGTTCAAAGTGACGGAGAGTTTTTTTATGAAGGTGTTGATGCAAGTAAAGATCAAAGTTATTTTCTCTCTTGTGTGGACAAAAGCGTCGTTGCGCATACGCTCTTTCCTCTTGGGCGGATGTATAAAGAGGATGTGAAGCAGATGGGAAAATCCTTTAGCGTGCTTGATCCCATCGCAAAACAAAAAGAAAGTAGCGAGATCTGTTTTGTCGATACCGATTATACCGATATTTTAAAGCAGCATATGGATATCGATCTAGAGGGAGACGTGCTTGATGAGAAGGCTCAAGTAGTGGGCAAGCACAAAGGATATATGCACTATACTATCGGCAAACGCCGCGGTTTTAGCGTTCACGGGGCACATGATCCGCATTATGTAACTGCCATCGATGCAAAAAATAACCGCATAACGGTAGGATTAAAAGAGGATTTGCAAACCTTTAGCGTAGAGGTAGAGAAGCTCAATCTCTTTGCGCCGCTGCCTTTGGAGTGTGAAGTGAAATTGCGTTATAGAACCAAAAAACTACCCTGTAGCGTAAGCGTTACAAATGATAGGGCAACTATACGTTTAAAAGAGCCTGCATTTGGCGTTGCTAGGGGACAAATTGCTGCGTTTTATAGCGGATCAAAACTTTTAGGCGGCGGCGTGATCACAAAGTAGCACGGAGCTACTTTGAATTAATCCTTGTGCACGGCGTATTTACCGTTTCCTAAAAAGATAATTGCCACTGAAGCAAAGATATAAAAATAGATCAACTCCAGTGCAATAGCACCTTTGTCGTTGAGTGCAAATATCTCATCACCGTGAGCTAGCATCATCGCTGTTAGCATCGTAAAAATAAGCACCGTTGCAGAGAGTTTGGTATAAAAACCGATAATGATCAAAATAGGAGCAACCACTTCTCCTAAATACACGCCATAGGCTACAAATCCGGGGATCCCTTTAGATTCAAGCATCCCTGCAATACCGCCGACTCCGTTAAAGACTTTGGCAAGTCCGTGAAATACCATCAAAAACCCCACCGTCACGCGAAGAATTAGCTTTGCGATATCGGGATTATTGGCAATAGTAAACTTTTGGGTATTCATAAAAAACCTCCTTTTTGATTAATTGTACCATAGTGTAATAAATAATCATCTTCGTGGACGGTTTCTATGAAAGCAGGCATCGCATACTTTGAATTTAAAACTGAAATCCATTGCGCGACCGCAGCGTTTGCAGCGCTTTATAAATTGTGAAAATTTAAGCGAATTTTCGATAAACCTATTGAGCGTTGCACGCGCTTGCAGCGCTTTTTCTACATCGATAAAAAGTTGCGGGAATTTAAACGAAAGCCATAGATACAGTGATATCTCTTTGACCCTATCTTCGATCTTTAAAAGCATCGCCGCACTATTTGCGTGTGAAGGGAGGTTTTTGATAGGACTGTAGCGTATTGCTTTGTTTTGTTCAAGATGCAAGATATACTCATGAAACTTACTTTCGATGTAGGGTGAGTTTATACTTACAGGAGCGCAGCTTAAGTGGTATTTTTTTTCAAGTTCAAGCGTATAAGAATCCGTAATCCTTGCTATTTGCATCATTTGATCTAATTTTTTTGCTTCAAAAGGACCGTCAAACTGCATATTGTTTGCAAAAAAATCAAGAATTTCAAAAAGAGTATTTGTATCTAAAATCTCTGCAACTAAACGCACATGTTCTAGATTTGCCATCACGGTAAAGGGGGAACGGATGGTTGCAAGAGATCTATTCATGTTTTTGGCGATATGGCTGTGGATTTTAGCTGTGATACCGCCGACATAGCCTACCTCTTCTATCCCGTAACGCCCCGCACGCCCGGCAATCTGTAAAACTTCATTAGCATTTAACTCCCGCACCACTTCACCGTCAAACTTACTGTCTTTGGTAAAAAGCAGCGTCTTAATAGGTAGATTCAACCCCATGCTTATCGCATCGGTTGCAATGAGCACCTCGCTCTCTCCCTCTCGAAATCTTCTCGCTTCTTCACGGCGAACTTCAGGAGAAAGGTTTCCGTATACGACTGAAATTTTGTATTTTGAAGAGAGTCTTTGTTTCAAAGAAAGCACATCCTTCCGTGAAAAGGCAATCAGTGCCGTTTGGGGTTCTATCTTGTCTAGTTCAATCGGTTTTGGAAGTAATCTCAGCGGGTTTTTTCTCTCAAAAGCGACAACCTCCAATTCTTCATCAAGCCATGAAGCGATCTCTTTGATAGCATGCAAGGCGTTGCTAGAACCTGTCATATACACCTCTTTTGCAGGTGCTCCGATGATGGCGTTAACCCACGCCCAACCTCGATCTTTGTCATTGAGCATCTGCACTTCATCAATCACGCAGCAATCAACGTCAAATCCAAAATTGAGCATCTCGATAGTTGAGCTAATATGCGTACTTTCTTCATCCACAATCTCTTCTTCACCCGTTATTAGCGAAGCGTGAATCCCTTGAGCTTTTAATCCCTCATACCCCTCAAGCGCTAGCAATCTTAGAGGCGCTAAGTAGTATCCGCTATTGCTTTTTTGCAATTTTTGCATCGCCGTATAGGTTTTGCCACTGTTGGTAGGTCCCATGTGAAAGATCAGTTTTCTTTTTAGTCCTCGTGCTACGGGAAAGAGGTTTTTAAAATCTCTAACTGTTTTTTTAAGTAACTGCTCTTTGTGCACTCTTTGTTTTTGGGCACTCAAGAACTCTTGAAAGTGGTAGAGTATTTTGCGCGATACTTTTGATCGAAACTCCAGTTTTTGTCTATTTTGGATATCTTCTAAGAGATAATTTTTAATATATGTTTGGATTGTTGCATCATCGATATTGAGATTTTGTGCTTTCTTTTGCATCGTATCAAATACTCTATCGATCTCTAGTTTTACTAAAGAGAGGTTTTGTAGATGGATCTGTTTGAAACTTTCTTGTAGCTGTAACTCTTGAGAGTAAAATAGATCGCTATAAAGCGTTTTTGCATCGACTTCAAGAGTGATATTATAGACAATTTGACTTTCCCAGAAAATACATTCATAGGGCTTTTGAAGCGATACAACACCGTTTTGAACTCTAACAATATAGTCATCAAACACCTTTCTTAAAATCTTTATATCGATTGTGGGCGCATCAAGCGTATCATCAACCTGCATCGATTTTAAGATCAAAACGATATCGTTCTTGCTGAGGTATTGATGCTTTGAAGGGATGGTTTGATCAAGGTTTTGAATCTGCTGCTGTAGCGTCTTTTGCGCTTTTTTTTGTGCATCTTGTAAAAACGCTACCTGCGCTTGAAAATCAAGGTTTTGAAAGTTTTGTGTTCCGCTAAAATTATAAAGAAGCTGCTTGTGAAACTGTTGCTTATCGATATCAAATCGATAGGAACTATAAAATTCACCGCTACCGTCATATTGTGTTATCCATACCCCGCTTGCATCAAAAAGCTGCTTTCGAAGCGATTCAAAACGCAGATATTGCAGCTTTGCTTTGATTTTTTTTTCGGTGATCTTTTTGGACTTGTGCTCTTTGAAGCTCTCAATCAACGCTTCAATCTCACTCTCATCTGCCGCAAAACTTTGTGCGATAGATGCGATCTTTTCAATACGCTGCTGCAGTTGATCGTCTTCTTGGTTTGATTGGAGTTTGTTGGAGATAAAGTTTAAGATCGCTTTGCGGATATTGAGGTTGGTTTGGGACCAAAAGGAGCGAACGGCACGCAGCATCTGCGGCTTGTCAAAGCTTTCGGGCTTTTCGCCGATAAACAAAAGCAGCTCAAGCAAGGTCTGTTCGTCCAACTTTGCCACACCTTGATCAAATCCTTCGCCGTTAAATATCTTTTTGACCTGTTTATTGATTTTTCCCTTTTTTTTACTCAAAAAATCCCCTCATCTATTAAATTTACGCACATATGTAGGTATAATTATATCTAAAGGATTGAAAATATGGATAGAGTACTTCGACAAAAGATGCAAGAGATTTCGCTATCGCTTTTTCGTAAAGATTTTTTTGGGATCTACCACGGTTCAATCTCTGCTAAAATCGGAAGCGGAAGCTTTTATATCAACAAAAGAGATACGATTTTTGATGAGTTTAACGATGATTCGATGATAAAAGTTAATATGCACAATAAAGATTATAGTTGGAATGAAGCAAGTATTGATGCAGGGATTCACGAAGAGATTTACAACAATGTATCCAGTGCAAAATATATCTGTTACTCAATGCCGCAATATACCACTGCTTACAGTCTACACAACGACACGATACTGCCAAAAGATTATTTTGGATACTCTCAGCTTGGCGAGGTAGCAGTGTATGATCCAAAAAGTTTTAGTAGCTGGTATGAAAGAGCACCTTTTGAAATTTCTAACTTTTTTGTTAATAACAATATAAAATTGATGGTTGTACGCGGGTACGGCGTGTATAGTTACGATCGAGATATCCATGCACTTGTAAAAAACATAGCGATTTTAGAAAAAAGTTGCCGATTACTCAACCTGAGTGAGCAAGGATAAAGCAGAGTTTAAAAGGTTTTTGACTAAAATAGCACGTTAAAATGAAAATTAGATAAAAAATTATTTTTAGGGATTGATGAATGATAGGTTGGATGCAAAGCAATAGAAAATATTTAGTCGTAACTATTTGGATAAGCGTAATAGCGTTTGTAGGTGCAGGATTTGTCGGCTGGGGAAGTTATCAGTATGGCGGCAGCGGTAGCACGGTTGCAAAGGTTCAAGACAAAGAGATCGAGTTTGACACATACCAACTTGCCTATCAAAATCTTTTTAATCAGTACAACTCGTTTATGGGCGGCAATATGGATGAAGCTACGGCAAAAGAGATGGGGCTTGATCAAATAGCGCTGAACAACCTTATTAATCAAGCACACTTTATTACGCTAGCTGATGATTACGGCATTGTGGTGAGTGAAAAAGAGATTGCGCAAGAGATCGCGTCGATTGAATCGTTTCAAACAGATGGGGCTTATGATCATGAGTTGTACAAAAAATCTATTGCTTCGATGCGATTGAAGCCAAGTCAGTTTGAAGATATTATTGCAGATGAGATAAAGCTGACAAAACTTTTAAATCTTTTTGCAATTGATGCAAGCACAACTGAAAACGAGGCACTATCGGCTATTGTGGAAGATAAGATAGAGTATAAAGTTCTTTCTATTGATGATATCGATGTAAGCGTATCACAAGAGCAGGTTAAACAATACTACGAAGCGCACAAAGATGAGTTTATGTATCCACGAAAGTATGAACTCAGCGTTGTGTGGACGCCTAGTGAAGATATAGCATACAGTGATGAGGATATCGATACTTATTATGAGGATGCACGCTTTAACTACCGAGATGATGAGGGCAAAATCCTGCCGCTAGAGCAAGTGTATGATCAGATGGTTGTTGCGTATCAAATGGAGCGCGCAAAAACACAAGCGCAAAAAGATTATATCGATTTTCGTGATGCAAAAAAGGAGTTTGAACCGCAGACTCTGCGCTTGAGCGAAAATGAGATGTTTGATACGCAGACGTGGCAAGAGTTGCAAGATGCTCAAGAGGGTGATGTGATTAAACCAAATGCGCACAAAGACCGATATGCCACTATAAAGATCGATAAAGTTATCCAACCAAGCGTAAAACCGTTTGAAGAGGTGCGTGAAACAGTGGCACAGCAAGCGCATTATGAACAAGGTATCAAACAGTTGCAAGAATACGCGCAAAGTATACAAGATAGCTTTAAGGGCACTAAAACAGATTTTATAAGTTTTGAAAATCTTGAGGGGCTTGAGGGGCTTAATGAGTATGAAGCGCAAGAGTTTGCAAAAGAGCTCTTTTTATCAGGGCAAAGTAGCGGCGTATTTGCACGGGGTGAAAGAGCGATTGTATATAGAGTGTTACAACAGCGTCTTGGAGAGTCAACCCAAGATACGGCGGGGATAAAAGAGTCGATTTTTGAAGAGAACTTGCTTGAAAAACTAAAATAAGAACACCATGTTTCAGTGTACATCAAATAAAAAAAACAGCACATTAACTGTAAGCTCAGTCAAGTTTTGCTCAGAGTCAAACCAATTTTTGCTTATGCAAAAGCCTACAGTTTAATACGAGAGAAAAATTTTTTGAAATCTTGAAAAGATTTCAGAGATACTTTACTGACATTCTACATGTGCAAAGGCACGAAAACCAGGAAAAAAACT
>JBNJHJ010000038.1:0-11793 GCA_051748365.1 Campylobacterota bacterium | reverse complement strand
AGAGAAACTCGATGAAGATACTCAAAGCGATGATGTATCAAACGAGGAAGATGAAACAAAAGAACAAGAAGCTCTTCAAGAAGAATCTGAGCAAGACAATGACGATTTTGAAGATTTAGAACCCCAAGAAGCCGATACACATCAAAAGCATAATGAAGAGATCGAAGAGTTGGCAAACGTAGAGGATGATTTTGGCGATCTTGATCTTGATGAGGATTTTGATGAAAGCGAGTTTGAGTTTGACGATGAAGCGCAAGCAAGCAGTGAAGATGAGGATCAAAAGACACAAGATGAAGGTAAAGCACCTCAAGAAAGTGACGGGGATAAAGATGAACAAGATGACGACGAAGTGATAGAAGATGAGCAGGCGCAACCGCAAGCAAATGTAGAACAAGAAGATGGCAGTGGTGATGCAGCAGAACAAGAAGAACAAGAAGAACAAGAAGAACAAGAAAACGCACAGCCTCATGAAGATGCGCTTGAGCAAAAGGAATCTGATGAGCAGGAACCTCAAAAAGATGACGCCAAAGAGCCCGCAACCCAAGATGCGGATGCGGATGATTTTGGAGATTTTGATGAATCGCTTTTGGATGATTTGGATGACACGGTTGAAGATGATGCAACTAGCAGTAGTGGTACAAAAGATGACGAAGATGATCTTGATGAATCCAAATTCAACATTCAAGATTTTGATGAGAGTGATCTTGATGATGCGCAAGAGGGTGATAGCACGCAGATAGAGGAGCAAGATCTTGATCTTGAAGATGATTCAAACGAGGATGCATTTGCACTTGATGAAGAGTTGCTTGAAGACGATGAGAAACAAGATGATGCAGATGAAGAAGATAAAGAGGTGGAGCCTGCCGATAGCTTAGGAATTGATGAAGATGAACTGAGTGAAGTGAAGGGGTTATTAGGTGCCCAAGATGAGGATGAAAGTGACGATGAAAATAAAAAAGGAGAGAGTATGAGTGATGATGTAAAGGTTGAAAACGATGAGTTTTCATCATTAACCGAAGAAGCGTTAAGCGAAGCGGTAGGGGAAGATTTGGATTTTGATGAGAGTGAGTTTGATCTTGATGAGGATGAGGGATCACAGGAGAGTTTTGATGATGTAGCATTCGATGAAGATGAGCAATCTGAACAAAAAATAAGCGATGCCGACACCGATTCAAAAGCTCAAGAGTTTTCACAAAGTGAACCGCAACAGGATCTACAAAATATTGCAAATTCTTTAAGTGTTGATTCTATAAAAAAGATACTTGATGGAATGCAGGTAACGGTGAATATATCTTATCCCGATAAAAATGAGAAATAGATGAGTATTTTAGTTATTTCAGGTCCAAGCGGTGCAGGAAAAAGTAGTATCATTAAACAAGCCACGCCACATCTTGGTGATATCTATTTCTCTATCTCTACGACAACGCGATCTATTAGAGAGGGTGAGGTCGATGGAGTGGATTATCACTTTGTTGATAAAAAAAGTTTTGAGCAAGATATTAAAGAGGGGAACTTTTTAGAGTATGCAAAGGTGCACGAAAACTATTACGGCACATCAATTAAGCCTGTCTTGGATGCTTTAGAGAGAAAAGAGTTGGTTATTTTTGATATTGATGTACAGGGCCACGGCTTTGTACGCAACAGATTGGGTGATTTGACTACATCGGTTTTTATCTCACCACCTACATTAGGTGAGCTTAAAAAGCGTTTAGAAAACCGCTCTACCGATGGAGAAGAAGTTGTCCAAAAAAGGTTAGAAAATGCGATTTTTGAGATAGAATCGATCAATGAGTATGATTATATGATCATTAACAATGATCTAGAAAAGGCTGTAGATGAGTTTATAAATGTCGCAAAAGTAGCAAGGTTAAAGTACTCAAACAGCGATTTAGCAAAGTTTATCAAAGATTGGAACAATCTGTGATAATATGCTATAATTGTTGATTAAAATTTAATGTAAGGATGTAATATGGGAATGCCCGGAATGACGGAATGGTTGATTATTTTAGCAATAGTTTTAGTGCTATTTGGTGCTAAAAAGATACCGGAATTAGCAAAAGGTTTAGGAACAGGGATCAAAGACTTTAAAAAAGCGGTCAAAGATGATGAAAAAGAGGTTGCCCAAGATGAACAAAGTAGTGACACAAAGCAGGTTTCATCTCAAGAAGAGGTAAAAGACCAAGAAACTCAGGCAGAGAAAAAAAGCGTATAATGAAAAGAAGAGTTTTACAAACGCTGCGTGAGTATATCGATGGTGATATCGTATTAGAAAAACCAAAAGATAAAAATTTTGGTCATTTTGCCACACCGATAGCTTTTTCTTTAGCCAAAAAATTACGTAAAAATCCAATGATCATTGCGCAAGAGTTAGCTGATGATATCGCTAAAAGCGAACTGTTTGAAAAGGTTGAAGCGATTAAAGGCTATGTGAACTTAAAGCTCAGTCAAGAGTTTTTGAATGAGTATGCAACATGGGTGCTAGACAATAAAGAAGAGTTTGGTAAAGATAGCGGCGGCGAGTCTATCTTGTTGGAGTTTGTGAGTGCAAATCCTACGGGACCGCTACATATTGGTCATGCTAGGGGTGCTGTTTGGGGTGATATCTTTGCACGAGTCGGGACGCATCTGGGGTATGAAATTGTCAAAGAGTACTATCTAAACGATGCAGGAAAGCAGGTGCTTTTGTTGGCTGTTTCTATAGATTGTGCGGCAAAAGAGATTTTGGGAATCGATTTTCAACGCCCTGATGAGTACTATAGAGGCGAATATATCAAAGATGTCGCGACAGAAGCGATCGATACTTACGGAAGCGATTTTTTTAATGCTCAAACCGACTTGCAAGCTTTGAGGCAATGGGGTGTTGCGAAGATGCTTGAGGTGATCAAAAGGGATTTAGCCGATGCAAAGATTGAGTTTGATTACTTTATGAGTGAAAAACAGTTGTTTCAAAGATGGGATGATACGCTTGCAAAGCTACAAAAAGCAGATGCGACTTACGAAAAAGAGGGCAAACTGTGGCTGCATTCAACACTCAAAGGTGATGAACTTGATCGTGTGGTAGTGCGTGAAGACGGCAATCCTACCTACTTAGCAGGCGATATAATCTATCATGATGATAAATTTTCTCGAGAGTATGATCGCTATATCAACATATGGGGCGCTGATCATCATGGCTATATCGCGCGCGTCAAAGCTGCAGTTTCTTATTTAGGACATGATGAAGATAAGTTAGAGATCATACTCTCGCAAATGGTTTCACTGCTTAAAGGCGGAACACCCTATAAGATGAGTAAACGAGCGGGTAATTTTATTTTGATGCGTGACGTGACTCAAGAGATAGGAAGCGATATGCTGCGCTTTATGTTTGTAAGTAAAAAGTGCGATACGCATTTAGAATTTGATATCGATACGATAACGGCTCAAGATAGTTCCAATCCTGTATTTTATATCAATTATGCACATGCAAGAGTCCATTCACTGTTTAAAAAAGCGCAAAAAAACTTTCATGATGTAAAAGATGCTGATTTTACTAATATTGATATTGAGGGAATGGATCTGCTTTTTTTGGCTCTTTTGCTGCCTGAGGTATTAAAAGATGCTTTTGCGCACAGGCAATTACAAAAGATAACAGATTATTTGTATGAGTTAGCTACGGCGATGCATAGCTATTATAATAAAAATAAAGTGGTTGCAAGTGAGAATGAACAGAGTTTATTAAAACTTTTTGCAGTTTGCGCAACTACCGTAAATTCGGGGTTAGAGCTTTTAGGAATTGAAGCACAGAAAAGTATGTAATTGGTTTTAGTTATTTTTTGTTATAATTCCAAAAATTTTTTAGGAGAAAATCATGGCAATATTAGAAGATGTTAAGGAAGTAGTTGTAGAGCAACTCAGCGTTGATGCAGGTGAGGTAAAAGAGGATTCAAAATTTGTTGAAGACTTGGGTGCTGACAGTTTAGATGTAGTTGAGCTTGTTATGGCTTTAGAAGAAAAGTTTGGAATAGAAATTCCTGATGAGGATGCAGAAAAAATCGCTACGGTATCAGATGCGGTTAAATATATCGAAGATAATAAGTAAGCAGGTCCGCATCGAGCGGATTTGCATGTATAGAATAATAAAGGATTGATTTTGAGACGAGTTGTTGTAACAGGTTTAGGTATGGTAAACTCTTTGGGGTTGGAAAAAGAGAGTTCTTTTAAGGCTATAGTAGAAGGCAGATGTGGAATTAAAAGAATTGAAAGTTTTGATACGGAAAAACACTCTGTAAAAATTGCCGGAGAGATCACAAACTTTGACCCGACAACAGTAATGAATCCAAAAGAGGTCAAAAAAGCAGACCGTTTTATACAGCTTGGGATCAAAGCAGCGCATGAAGCGATGGATGATGCGGCGTTTGCAAGTGAGGGGATCGATCATACACGTTTTGGAATCTCCTCAGCTTCGGGAATCGGTGGATTGATCAATATCGAAAAAAATTCCGTGATCTGTGAAAATCGCGGACCCCGAAGAATCTCTCCGTTTTTCATTCCTTCAGCTTTGGTAAATATGCTTGGAGGGTTTGTCTCAATAGAGCACAAACTGCAAGGTCCAAATCTTTCATCAGTCACCGCTTGTGCAGCAGGAACGCATGCTATTAGTGAAGCGGTAAAAACAATTATGCTAGATGGAGCAGATAGAATGCTTTGCGTGGGTGCTGAAGCTGCCATATGTGCCTCGGGAATCGGTGGTTTTGCATCGATGAAAGCATTATCGACAAGAAATGATGAACCACAGCGTGCTTCACGACCTTTTGACAAAGAACGAGAAGGATTTGTTATGGGTGAAGGCGCTGCAGCACTTGTGCTTGAAGATTTAGAAAGTGCGCAAAAAAGAGGTGCGCACATCTACGCAGAGATCGTAGGTTTTGGTGAAAGCGGTGATGCAAATCATATCACAAGTCCTGTTGTTGACGGGCCAAAGCGAGCGATGCAAGCAGCGCTTGCCATGGCAAAAACAAAAGGCATTGAAAAGATCGATTATATCAATGCTCACGGAACATCAACGCCGGCAAATGATAAAAACGAAACAGCAGCGATAAAGATGCTTTTTGGCGATAAAGAGCAGTGTCCCCCGGTAAGTTCTATTAAAGGGCAGATCGGGCACTGCTTGGGAGCTGCGGGGATTATTGAGTCGGTTGTTTCGATCATGTCGCTTAAAAACAGCATCCTGCCTCCGACAATCAATTATGAAAATCCTGATGAAGATTGTGATCTTGATTACATTCCAAATAGTGCGAGAAAATTAGAGTTTGAGACGGTAATGAGTAACTCTTTTGGGTTTGGTGGCACAAACGGCGCACTTATTTTTACAAGATATAAAGGGTAATTTTGGCTACTTATTTAGCATTTGAACAATCCATAAAAGAGATTGAAGAGTCTATACAATCTGCAAAGTTGCGTGGTGATGAGAGTGCTATAGCTAATTTAACGAAGCAGCTGCAAAAAGATGTTGAAAAAACCTATCTTGGATTGAGCGATTTTCAAAAATTGCAGCTTGCGCGCCACCCCGATCGTCCCTATGCTCTTGATTACATACGTGCAATTATGCATAACCAATATGAGATTCATGGTGATAGAGCGTTTAAAGATGATGCGCCGATTGTTTGTTATCTTGGGTTTATCGAGGGGCAAAAATGTGTTGTTATCGGTGAGCAAAAGGGTAGAGGTATACAAAACAAGGTCAAAAGAAACTTTGGAATGCCAAATCCCGAAGGGTATAGAAAAGCATTGCGTGCAGTACGATTGGCCGAAAAATTCAACTTGCCCGTATTGATGCTGATAGACACTCCGGGCGCATATCCCGGAATTGGAGCTGAGGAGCGAGGACAGAGTGAAGCGATCGCAAGAAATTTATTTGAACTTTCCGATGTGCAGGTGCCTATTGTCTCAATTGTTATCGGTGAAGGCGGAAGCGGTGGTGCTTTGGCTATTGGTGTTGCGGACAAATTTGCGATGATGCGCTACTCTGTTTTTAGCGTTATATCCCCTGAAGGCTGTGCTTCTATCTTGTGGAGCGATCAGACAAAAGTTGCACAAGCAACAGCGGCGATGAAGATCACCCCTGATGAGTTGCTCAAGCATGAACTCATTGATGATATCTTAGATGAACCGCTTATCGGTGCGCACCGAGATAAAGATAATGCCGCAAAAGCGGTGAAAGAGTATTTTTTACAAAGTGTTGCTGCGTGTAAAAACAAAGCGTTAGAAAAGATGCTTAAAGATAGATATGAAAAGCTTGTGAAAGTCGGAGCATACAAGGAGTAAGCCCATGTCTATTATTGATTTTGTAAAGGGCAATAAAAACTTCCAACAAGTAAACTTTAAAGAAAATGAAAAAAAATATGCAACCTTGATAAAAGAGGGGCAATCTCCAAAAGCTCTATTTATAGGTTGTAGTGATTCTAGAGTGCTACCTGAAACTATCGTAGCAGCTAACCCCGGTGATCTGTTTATTGTGCGAAATATCGGTAACTTTGTCCCTCCCTATAAACCCGACAATGACTTTCATGCAACGGCTGCAGCTATTGAGTATGCCGTAAACGTACTGTCAGTTGAGCATATTATCATATGCGGTCATAGCCATTGTGGCGCATGTGCAGCACTGTATCAAGACTTAGAAAACGATGCGGGATTGCTACATACAAAAAAATGGCTTGAATTGGGTTTACAAGCAAAAGAAGAAGCAGTCAAGATCGATGGCGGTAAAGCTGCAACTACTGAAAAAGTTTCATTGCTTTTTCAGCTACAGCATCTCATGACCTATCCGTTTGTGGCACAAAAGGTTGCGCAAAAAGAGTTATTTATCCATCTTTGGTATTATAAACTTGAAAACGGAATCATAGAGTTTTATGATGATGAGAGTCAAAAATTTTTGCAGCTTCATGAGGATAATATATGAAAATAGTAGATTCTGTAGAAGAGCTTATCGGCAATACGGCGATAATAGAGGTTGAGAAAAATATTTACGGAAAGTGTGAATTTCTCAACCCTTTTGGATCGGTAAAAGATAGAATTGCTCTAAATATGGTCCAAGCAGGAATTGAGGCGGGTAACATCGATACTTCTTCAACAATAATTGAACCCACAAGCGGCAACACGGGAATCGCACTTGCTGCAATCTGTGCGCAAAAGGGATTAAAGCTTATCTTGACAATGCCTGAATCGATGAGTATAGAAAGACGTAAACTGTTGCTTGCAATGGGTGCAAAGCTTGAATTGACGCCGGCAAATAAAGGGATGCAAGGCGCCATTGAAAAAGCAAAGCAGTTACAAAAGCAGATCGATAATAGTTTTATCATAGATCAGTTTTCAAATCCCGCAAATCCGCAAGCGCATGTGCGCACGACTGCCGTGGAGATCTTAGAGCAGGTGCCCAATATCGATGTTTTTGTCGCAGGAGTCGGAACTGCAGGAACGATCAGTGGTGTTGCAAGCGTGTTGAAAAAACATAATCCTGCAATTGAGATCTATGCGGTAGAACCCAAAAGCTCAGCGGTACTGAGTGCCAATAATCCCGGAGCGCATAAGATTCAAGGCATCGGAGCGGGGTTTATCCCTAAAAATTACAATACTTTATTAGTTGATAAAATATTGCAAGTAAGTGATACAGATGCTATTGCGTGTGCACGGGAATTGATCGCGCAAAAGTCTCTGCTTGTAGGGATCTCAAGCGGAGCAAACGTGTATGCAGCAAGAGAGGTTGCAAAAAAAGATCCAACTAAAAAGATCGTAACGATTTTGTGTGATAGTGCGATGCGTTATCTCAGTACAGACCTCTTTGCGTAATGTTTTTTGAAACGATAAAGGCTTTTGATAAGCAACTTTATCATCTACACTACCATCAAAAAAGAGTTGATAAAACTTTGAGAGATTTTGGCGCACAGCGTGGTATTACATTAGAACAACATATAGATGTGCCGCATGAAAAATTGGTGAAAGTAAAAGTAATCTATGACCTTAGCGGAGTGCTTGCTACAGAGTATGAACCCTATACGCGTCAAAATATCTCCTCATTTAATCTTGTGCAAACGCAGATGGATTATAGGTATAAATATCTAGATAGGGCTGCTTTTGAAACGACCAATGGAGCTAATGAAGAGATAGTGTATGTAAAAAATGGATTGATAACAGATACGAGTATCGCAAATATTGCCGTGTATGACGGGCAGAAGTGGCTCACACCAAGAACTCCGCTTTTGCAAGGGACTACAAGGGCGCGCTACTTAGATAAAGGTTTGCTGCACTTAGCCGATATAAACCTAGAGCGATTTAAAACGTACAGTACCGTTGCTTTGATGAATGCGATGGTGGATTTTTATCAATTAAAAAATTTTGAGATAAAGGGAGTGTAATGTATTATAATATTGTCAACACAGACGATTTTAAAGAAGTGATGAGTGTGAATTTTGCCAATATCATCTCGCTTTTAGTAGAAAGTGAAACGGAGTTTGGAATCTTAGTGGATATGAAAGCAGTCGAGTTTGAACCTGAACTTCCAAGCAATATTGAGTTGCGTGACCCGTCGTTTTTTATTTTGGCAAATTACACATTGCAAAGTGTATTGATCGAAGATGATATCATGAAGTTTGAAGCGGGCTTTGGTGAAGATGGTTTTGGAGCGGTGGTCAGTGTGCCGCTTTTGAGTATCTTGCAGATATCTATCGAAGATAAAGCCATAGCTATCAATATGTCGCCGGCTCCGACGCAAAAGCCAAAGAAAAAAGAGGCGGCTAAAGATAATACCAAATCGCTTAATGCCTTTGCAGCAAACCCTGAAAATGCCAAGTTTTTTAAAAAATAGTCCAGCCAAGACCATAGCGTAAAGGCAGTTTGTGGCAAAAGTGATCATTTTTAGCGGAGCAGGGATCAGTGCCCAAAGCGGCATCAGCACCTTTCGAGACAGCGGTGGATTGTGGGAGCGGTATAAGATAGAAGATATCTGTAGCGCAGGAGTGATGCAAAGTAACCGCCGCGAGACGATAGAGTTTTATAATAAAAGGCGTCTTGATATAAAAGATAAAAAACCAAATTACGCCCATACACAGATAGCACAGCTGAAAAATGCGCATCTAAACGAGGTGGCGGTGATTACACAAAACGTGGATGATCTGTTTGAACGTGCAGGGTGTAAAGAGGTAGTGCATCTGCACGGGTTTTTGCCAAACTTGCGGTGTGAAAGTTGTGAATGCAAGGTGACAATCGGATATGAAGCGCAAGATGATAGTGTAAAATGCAGCAAATGTGGCAGCGATCTTCGCCCTGATATCGTCTTTTTCGGGGAGGCTGCGCCAATGTATGAGCGGTTGCATCAAGAGATAGAAGATTGTGAAGTGTTTGTCGTTATCGGCAGCAGCGGCAATGTGATCCCTACCGATACTGTGGCTGCGTTTGTTGACTATTCTATCTTAAATAACCTCCAACCAAGTGAGGCGATAAAGGATGCATTTTATAATAAAGTGCTGTATAAAAAAGCCACCGATGCTATTGATGAGATCGTACAAGACTGTAAGCGTTACTTATAAAGTTGCAACTTAGTTGCAATTAAGAGATTTTTTACTATACTTTCAAAAATGCAACTAGGTTGCAAAAGGAGAAAGAGTGAAAAAGACAATAGCTACACTGCTACTGAGTTGTGCACTGCTGCAAGCAGATAGTGAAGTGATGCTCTCTCACGGTGTGAAAGATTATTCAAACTCAAAAACAAAGGTTGAGGGCAAAGTAACAACACTGCGCGCCCTACACAGCGTGAAAAATGCTACTATAGGGCTGGGGTTTCAAAAAGACACAGTCGATAGGCAAAATCCTAAAACAAAAGCTTCGATGCAAGCCCTTGAGGTAAAAAAATACAATCTACATTACCGTCACAAGATTGCACAAAAATACAATATTGGAGCAAGTTTTATCACAATAGATGACAATTTAGCACCTACCGATGCAGGTAAAATCTATGGATTAGGCGGTAATTACGCATTTTCAAAGAGATTTAAAGTAGGCGCACAATACTATAGAAGTGATTACAAGCACTTCGACGTCAATCAATTTGATATTTTTGTACAAAAGGGATTTAAACTCAATCAAGTGGGGATAAGTACGCAGATAATCACAAAAGCGATACAAATAGATGGGCAGCGGTATGGAGAGTATAGCTTTGAGGAAAAAGATTATTTGAGTGTAGGGCTTAAGCTCGGTGCAAAATACAAAGGCTACAAAGGGGGCGTTGCAACCTTTATCGGCAAAAGAGCGTTTGGTGTTTTTGATGGCGGGCAAGTTGTGCAGCACCACGCTATGGAACAGGGCAGAACCTACATGGCTTCACTTGCCAAAGAGTTTAAGGATTTTGAAGTTGCACTGAAGTACTCCTACCAAAACGGCAAAGAGTTGCCTGAAGATCAAAGTGATGTGGATACGGTAGTAACCATGCTAGAACTAAGATACGGATTTTAAAAATACTGCCTGTTTTGAGGCAGTATCAAGTCATAACTCTCAAAAAGTCACTAAATAATAATAATTCTCAAAATCTAAGAATCTTTTAATTATAATTTCGTTAATATTTTATCAATGATAATAATTATTAATATAAAGGTTTGTGTATGGAAAATCTTAAAGAGTATATCGAATATGCAGTGATCGCTATTTTGTTGCTTATGAGTATTGTTACCGTTGCTATTGCGATGGAGAGGCTGCTTTTTTATAAAAAGATAGATCTAAAAAGCTTCAAAACAAAAAATGAAGCAGAGATAGGGTTATCAAATAATCTTTCTCTTTTATCCATTATCGGTTCAAATGCTCCCTATGTAGGACTGCTTGGGACTGTTTTTGGGATTATGGTCGTGTTTTATGATATGGGTATGAGTGAAAAGATCGATCCAAACGTTATCGTCGTAGGGCTTTCTATGGCGCTTAAGGTTACAGCGATCGGATTGTTAGTAGCGATCCCTGCAACGATGATCTATAGCGGGTACTTGCGAACGGTTGATAAATTGATGGCAAGGTGGGAAGATGAGGTCGCTTAAACGAAGTGAGGGGATGAATGTCGTTCCCTTTATCGATATTTTGCTAGTGCTTCTTGCTATTGTCTTTGTGATTTCAAATTTTATTGCACTAGGGCAGATTCAGATCGATCTGCCGCAAGCAGCGAGTGCCAAGGAGTTACCCAAGACTAACCATCATATTGCAGTTGATAATGAGGGAAAATTCTTTTTTAATGATACAGCGGTTTCTAAAAGGCAATTACAAAGTGAGATAGAGGGATTTAATGCCCAAGATACAGTTATCATCAGCAGCGATAAAAAAGCGGTGTATGAAGACTTTATCTATGTCATCGATACGCTGAAAGCACAAAACATCGAAAAAATATCTATGGCGGTGGAAAAATGAATGAAACAAAAAAGATAGATTCAAAACAGCTTTTTGCGCAACAAAAAGTGATAAGGATTTTGCACAACGGCAGCGTGTATACTTTGCGTATTACAAAAGATAATAAATTGATTTTAACAAAGTAGTAATGATGCACAATAGATTATTAAAAAGTTTGATTGCATCAATCTTTTTGCATGTAGTGCTTTTTGCGGGATTTATACAGTATGAAACTCCAAAAGAGGTCGCGAGAGTAAAAACGGTTACGATGCAGATGGATTATACGGTTGTACAACCGCCCAAAGAGGTGCAAAAACCAAAAGTGAACAAAGAGGTTGCAAAACCAAAGCCTGAGCCAAAACCTGTAAAAAAAGAGCCGACTGTCAAAGACCCCGTTGT
>JBNJHJ010000037.1:0-11801 GCA_051748365.1 Campylobacterota bacterium | reverse complement strand
AGCCGCTAAAGAGGTTCATAGACAAGCCTATGATAAGCGGTGCGATAAAAGAGCCTAACCCGTAGGTAAACAGCAGCGAACGGCTTATCTCTACCACGTCTTTGCGCGTATCAAGCACATCGTTTGCACGCGCAAGCGAGAGTGAATACAGACAAAATATCCCCATTCCCAACAAAAACCCTAAAAGATAGATCGCCTCTTTAAAAAGCGGCAAAGTGATTAAAAATAGCAGGGATACAGCTGCGGTGTAAAATCCGCTTGCGGCGATCAGTTTGCGCCGTCCTAATCTATCTGAGAGAATGCCGATGGGCCAATTTGCCACAAGTCCGCCAAGAATGGTCGCACCCATAAAGATCGATACCACTTCGATAGAGCCAAAATAATCGATAATAAAGATAGGAAACATCGTTAAAAATCCACCCACTAAAAAGCCGCCGATAAAGCTGCTTGTCAGAGCAAGGGGGACGATCTCATAAAGCTTTGGAAAGCTGTGGCGATTAAAGGGTTTGATAACAGGTTCTTTGATGCGTGTCATGGAGATAAAGATCACTGAAAACAACACCAAGACGGAACCGATAATAAAAAACATATACTCAAAATCAAGTTCTATATTCAGTGCAAACTGCCCGCTTGAGATGGAGAGATAAAAGATAATAGAGTAAAACGCAAGTATCTTGCCACGGTGGCTCATGGGGCTTTTTTCATTGAGCCAACTCTCAAGGATAATCAGCATTCCATAGTAGGCAAAGCCTGAAAAAAATCTCAATATTCCCCAAAGAAAGGGATCAAAAATCAGTGCATGGATCAAAAAGGTTATCACCATAATAGCGGCAAAAGTGGCAAAGCTGCGAATATGTCCAACGTTTGAGATGATCTTTTGGCTAAAGATAGAAGAAGCGATCGCACCTAAAAAAAAAGCTGCGTTGATGATACCGATAGTGGTATTGCAAGCGCCTAAGTCTTTGAGGTAAAGCCCCACATAGGTAAGAATCATTCCGTACCCGATCGCTAAAAAAGCAATCGCAAAAAATAGCGATGAGATCGGCAGTATCAAATGTCTTGTACGCATGGCTTATTCCTTTGGATTTGATTCAAAAACAGGCAGTGACCAACTGTATTTTACCGCAACTAACCGTAATGTTAAAAACCCAAGCAGTGAAAAGAGTAAAAAGGTAGCATGTAAAATCTCAAAGCTATCTGCACAATAGATCGTTAACCCGATAAAGATAGGAATAACGGCGTAAAAATCACTCTTCATAAAAAAAGGCACCTCATTGATGATCACATCACGCACCAACCCGCCGCCTACTGCAGTGATGAAACTAAACAGCACGACCCCAAAAAGATTAAACCCCACCTCAAGTGCTACAAGTGCTCCGGTATGGGCAAACGATATCAGTCCGATAGAATCGGCAACGATAAAGAGTTTGCTTCTCTCAACGCTTGTGGTGTAGTTTTTGAAAATAATAGATAGGATAAAAGTAGCAACAACGATGATCCCGGGCTTGAGCGAGGTAAAAACATAGGGAGGCAATCCTGCGATCGTATCGCGAACCAATCCCCCCACAAGTGCGGTACAAAAAGCTGCAATAAGCACTCCAAGCAGATCTAATCTTGCTTTAAGTGCAACGATAAACCCGCTGAGGGTAAAGGCGATTAAGCCTATGATTTCTGCAGCTTCTGCTAGCATCTACATATGCATCCCGCCGTTTACTTTAAGCGTTTCTCCCGTGATGTAACTTGAGTGGTCACTGAGTAAAAAAGCAACACTTTGTGCCACTTCCTTAGCATCTCCAAAACGCTTGAGTGGAATGCCTGCAATAAACTGCTCTTTGACTTTGTCGCTGAGTTCATCAGTCATATCCGTGGCGATAAATCCCGGAGTAACGGTGTTATAACGGATACCGCGCGCAGCGCCTTCTTTGGCAAAAGATTTTGTCATCGCAATCATTCCGCCTTTGCTGGCACTATAATTCACTTGTCCGGCATTGCCCGTCTCTCCGACGATACTAGCGATATTGACGACACTGCCAAAACGCTTTTTACTCATCACTTTAAGTGCTTCTTTTGAACCTAAAAAGCTAGAGCTTAGATTTGCTTTGAGCACACTGTCAAAATCTTCTAACTTCATGCGAAGGGCAAGTTTGTCATTAGTGATCCCTGCATTGTTGACAAGATAACTCAACTGCCCGTCACTATCAATAATCGTTTTGATCGCGTCGCTAAACGCTGTTTCATCGCTTGCATCAAACCCGATCACCGCAGCGCTGCCGCCTTGGCTTTCGATCTCTTGCTTTATACTATCGGCTGCTTTGGCACCGCTTCGGTAATTGATCCATACTTTAAGCCCAAAACCTGCTAACTCTTTTGCAATCTGTGCACCGATACCTCTGCTTGATCCTGTTACTAATACGTTGTTTCCGCTAAATTTCATTATTGTATCCTTTATATAAGTGGTTTTTCCATCTGCTTTGGAATCTCAATATCCATCAATTTTAGTACCGTTGGGGCGATATTACACAGTGCGCCGTTTTGAACCTTGTGTACTCCCGGTGCTTGTACAAAGCACCAAACATCACCCACAGTGTGGTTGGTAAGCATATTTCCCGCGCTATCTTTCATCTGCTCGCAATTGCCGTGATCGCTTGTTAAAACGACATTATAATCAAGTTGCTTTGCTTTTTCCATGATAGTGCCTACCTCTTTATCCACAGCTTCTACCGCTTTTATCGCTGCATCGACATTTCCCGTGTGGCCTACCATATCGCCGTTTGCAAAGTTAACAACGATAAAATCATATGCTTCATCCATCCCCCGGCGTACCGCTTGACTGACTTGTGGGGCACTCATTTGGGGTTTTTCATCATAGGTTTTGACATCGGGACTTGGGATAAGTACGCGCGATTCATTTTCAAAGGGCTCCTCAACGCCTCCGTTTAAGAAAAAGGTCACGTGCGCGTACTTTTCCGTCTCAGCCGTGTGCAGCTGAGTAAGCCCCTCTTTGCTTATTACTTGTGCTAACGTGTTTTGCGGCACCTCCTTATCAAACATCACAGGGTAATCAAAACTTGCATCATAGCGTGTCATCGTGACGATGTGAGGTGCTTTGAACTCTCTATCGAATCGATCAAATGCTTGATCCCCAAGGGCTGCAGTGATCTGTCTGACTCTATCGGTTCGAAAGTTTGCCATGATGATGCTATCACCCTCTCTAAGCCCCGTGTAGCCGTTGAAGCTAGCGGGTTGGATAAACTCATCGGTGATATCTTGATCGTATTGGCTTTGAATATATGTCAGCGGATCAATAGCATTTAGATTCGCAGCATTTGCGATCACTTCATATCCCTTTTGGATACGCTCCCAGCGGTTATCTCTATCCATTGTATAAAATCTGCCGCTAACGGTGGCGACGGTGAGTCCTGCATCGAGTATCTTTTGTATATAGCTTGGTGAGGATTTTGGATCCACGTCGCGTCCGTCTGTGATAAGGTGCATAAAAACTTGCTTGTTTGGATAGAGTTTTGCAAGCCCGATGAGGTGGTCAATATGTGAATGCACCCCGCCGTCACTGGCAAGCCCGATGATATGCACTCTATCACTTTGTATGCTTTGTAGTGCCTTGTTGTGAGCCAATGATCGATCTTGTAGCGCCATAGAAATTTTTACAAGGTCTTGATACAGTACCCGACCGCTACCGATACTCATATGACCTACTTCACTATTTCCCATCTGTCCATCAGGCAGCCCGACATATTTGCCGTAGGTGTGGATCAAAGAGTAGGGAGTGTTTGTAAAAAGTTTGTCATAGGTGGGAGTTTTTGCCATTTCAAAAGCGTTACAAGCGCTATTTGGGGCGTAACCGATACCGTCAGTGATAATTAAAACTGTTTTGTTTGCCATGCGTAAAACCTATCTCTTTTTTAACCATAAGTTTAGTAAAATAATGCTTTTAACTTCTTTAGAAATGAGAGTCATTTTGTATGCTTTACTGGTTTTATAGACATTTAGATATTAATATTTTTCAATACATCACCGTGCGCGCGAGTATCGGCTTTTTTATCGCCTTTGTACTAGCGCTGTATCTTATCCCCAAATACAAAAAATGGGCAAAGGCAAAAAAAGCAAATCAGCCTATCAATAAATATGTTCCTGCTCACCAATTCAAAAGCGATACACCGACGATGGGAGGGGCGGTTTTTATCTTTAGTGCCCTCATCGGTGTTATTTTGAGTGCAAAGTTGAACAACTACTTTATCATCGGCGGGCTGATTACGGTGGTCGGTACGGCTCTTGTGGGGTTTAAAGATGATATTGCCAAGGTGGTATCAAAAGATAACTTAAGCGGTTTAAGCGCCAAAGGAAAGCTGCTGCTACAGGTGATTGTTGCGGCAGCGGCGAGTGGATATCTGCTTTTTTATGCAGGGTTTTCAAGTGAGTTGTACGTACCGTTTTATAAGCACGCAGTGCTTGATCTAGGGATCTTTGCGTGGGCGTTTTGGACGCTGGTGATTGTAGCTGCAAGTAACGCGGTAAACTTAACAGATGGGCTTGACGGGTTAGCCACCGTGCCTTCAATCCTCTCAATCGCTACTCTTGGGATTATTTTATACATCACCGGGCATGCGGTGATAAGCCAATACTTGCTAATGCCTAGTATTCAAGGTGCGGGAGAGGTTGCTATCTTTGCCGCAGCGATGGCAGGGAGTTTGCTTGCATTTTTGTGGTACAACTGCCATCCTGCAGAGCTTTTTATGGGAGATACGGGGAGTTTAAGCGTCGGTGCGTTTTTAGGCTATATGGCGATAATCGGAAAGAGTGAAATCTTACTTATCTTGATAGGTTTTATCTTTGTGATTGAGACTATTAGCGTCATTTTGCAAGTGGGCAGCTTCAAACTTCGCAAAAAAAGAGTTTTTTTAAAAGCTCCTATCCACCACCATTTTGAAGAGAAGAAATGGGCTGAAAACAAGATCATCGTACGCTTTTGGATCATTGCGCTGCTTTCAAATGCTTTAGCGCTCATTAGTTTAAAGATTCGGTAGATGATGACGCTTTTTGGACACGGTAAAACAACCAAAGCGATCGCTAAACGCTTTGGCGGATGCAGTATCTATGATGATAGCTTTACAGGTATCCAAAAAGATGCGCGGGGGAATTTTTTGCTGCCAAGTAGTGAGTTTGATCCCAATACTTCAACACTTGAAATAACAAGCCCCGGAATTCCTCCAAGCCATCCACTTATTCAAAAAGCGCGCAATTTGCAAAGCGAGTATGATCTGTTTAAAGATACGATGCCCCGCAGTATCTGGATAAGCGGCAGTAACGGCAAGACAACCACTACAAAGATGACGGAGTTTTTGCTCCAAAACTCCCAAGCAGGCGGCAATGTAGGCTTGCCCTTAGCAGATATGGATACAGATAGAGCGCTATGGGTGCTTGAAAGCAGCTCCTTTACCCTGCACTATACCAAATACGCCAAACCCGATATCTATCTGCTGCTTCCTATCACTCCCGACCATCAAAGTTGGCACGGCAGTTTTGCAGCATATGAAGCAGCAAAGCTTACGCCGCTAAAGCGGATGCGTGAGGGGGAGCTGGCGCTGCTGCCTAGAAAATATGACAATATCTCTACTAACGGCTACAGCGTTTATTATGACAATGCAGGTGATATAGCGCGCTATTTTGGAATCGATGTGACAAAGGTCGCGTTTAGGGGCGGCTTTTTGCTTGATGCGCTCATGGCGCTAGTGAGTTCAAAAGTACTCTATGATAGGCTTGATTATGACAAAATAAACGCATTCACTCTTGATGCACACCGTCAAGAAAGGGTGCTTGATAGGCATGGACGGGTATGGATCAACGATAGTAAGGCAACCAATGTAGAAGCAACGCTTGCTGCGCTGCAGAGTTTTGCGGGAGTGAGGCTGCATCTGATACTTGGGGGCGAGGATAAGGGTGCGGATCTGATGCCGCTGTTTGCCGCGCTGCCAAAAGATTGCTACGTCTATGCTATCGGTAAAAATGCGCAAAAGATAGAAGAGTTTTGTAAAAGCTATGATATTGCGTGTCATACGGTTCAAACGATGCAAAAAGCCATCGATGCGATCGATGCCGTGATGCAAAAAGATGATGTTGCGTTGCTTTCTCCCGCTGCGGCAAGTTTTGATCAGTTTGAAAGCTATGAAGATCGAGGTGAGCAGTTTAAAAACGCAATAAGGAAGAGATAGATGCAGATAGAAAATTTTAGTGTCCAACCGCTACGGCAGTTTAAGTATATACAGCCTTTGGAGCTTGCGTATACACAAAAAAACGTGCAAAAGCGGTGGGAAGCGGTAAAACAGCACGATAGCGTTGCGGTGCTTTTGTACCATGAGCAAAAAGAGGCGTTTTTACTTGTCAAGCAGTTTCGGCCGCCGGTGTATATGATGGATAGTTCAAAAACCCACACCTATGAACTGTGTGCGGGGATACTGGATAAAGAGTTGAGCTTAAAACAGATCGTGAGTGAAGAGATCGATGAGGAGTGTGGCTACAAGGTTGCCCCTTCGCGCATAGAAAAGATTACATCATTTTATACCAATGTAGGCGTTAGCGGTGCAAAACAGCATCTTTTTTATGCAACGATACGGCAAGAACAAAAGATCCATAGCGGCGGAGGGATCGCGCATGAGTATATTGAGCTAGAGTACCTGCCTCTAGCTCAAGCAAAAGAGTTTGTGTATGATGAAACAAAAGCAAAAACACCGGGATTGATGTTTGCGTTTTATTGGTTTTTTGAGCAAGCAGAAAGAAGATTTTCTTGATATTTTGCATATCTTGTGCTACTATGTATGCAGTAAAAGTGCATCAAAGAGGTAACCATGCAAAAAGATGAGATTATCAAAGAGGTAAAAAAGCTAAAGCCAAAATATGAAAAAGAGGGATTGATTTTGGTGGGGCTTTTTGGTAGTTATGCAAAAGATACACAAACACCTTGGAGCGATGTAGATATAGCGTATACAATTGATTATGACACGTTTTCAAAAAGCTATAAGGATGGATTTTCTAAGCTACTACGCATTGAAGATATAAAAAAGGAGTTGCAAAAAACTCTACAAACAAACGTTGATTTTGTTCCTGATACTAATACGACTATTTTTGAGGATATCATCTATGTCTAGTACGCTACAAAGACTTGAAAAGATAGCGCGATCTATTGATGATATAGAGTATATTTTGCATAATAAAGAGATAAAAACAACACAAGCTATAGAAGACAAATTGATAAAACCTGCCATAAGAATGAATATTGTTGTAATCGCCGAACAGTTTACAAAACTTAAAGAGGCTAATGCATTTAAAGTTTTGCAATATTTTAGTGATAGGGATTTGCGGGGAATAAGTGCGGTAAGGAATTATATTGCTCATGATTATGATAGTACAGATGATAATATCATTGAAGATGTCATTCGATACAATTTACCGATACTAAAAGATACGGTTACAAAGATCAAAGCCGAACTTTATTAACAAGATGTAAGACAAAGGTGATTTTATGCAAATAGCAAGTAGAGCAGAGTTTTCACAATCACAAATCCGTGCAATGTCGGTGCTGTGCGCTCGTAAGAATGGCTTGAATATGGCGCAGGGACTGTGTGATCTTGAAGTTCCCTATCCCGTGCGCCAAGGAGCAAAAGAAGCGATCGATAGCGGCAAAAACATCTATACTTCCGCTTACGGTACGTACAAACTACGTCAAGCCATCGCAAAAAAACAAAACAGTTTTTATGCCCAGGGGGTAGAAGCTGAAAATATCCTTGTAAGCAGTGGCGCTACGGGGGCATTTTACTCTACGGCGATGACGGTGCTTGAAGAGGGGGATGAGGTGATCTTGTTTGAACCTTATTACGGGTACCATGAAGCAACGCTCAAAGCTCTTGGGTGCAAGATAAAATATATCAAAACAAAGCCCCCGCACTACGCAATAGACTTTGCTTACCTACAAAGCCAAATCACGCCGCAAACCAAAGCGATCTTGATCTGTAACCCCTCAAACCCTAGCGGCAAAGTGTATAGTAAAGAGGAGTTGCATCAATTTGGCAAGTTAGCGCATGCGCACGATCTGATACTTTTTAGCGATGAGATGTATGAACATTTTATCTATGACGGGGCTACCTTTTGCTCAGCTCTAAGTGAAACGTTACTTCAAGAAAGATGCATCGTAATTTCGGGATTTTCAAAGATCTATTCTATCACGGGGTGGCGTTTGGGGTATGCGATTGCACAAAAAAAGATCATCGATGCAGCAAGTGCGGTGAACGATCTTGTCTATGTTTGTCCACCTGCACCGCTTCAAGAGGGGGTACTAAGAGGTTTAGAAGAGCTTGATACAAGCTATTATGAACAAGTTGCCAAAGATCATGAGCTTAAAAGAGATCTTTTTACCGATGCGCTCAATAATGCCCATTTGCACGCAGAGTATGTCAAGGGAGCGTATTATGTGCTTGCTGATATTACAAAGCTTGAAGGAGATGATGATAAACAAAAAGTGCTTTCACTGCTTGAAAAAACGGGCATCGCCGCCGTGCCTGCAAGAGCGTTTTATCACCAAAGTCAGGGCTTGCACTTCGCGCGTTTTTGCTTTTCTAAAAAGCAAGAGGAGTTAGAAGAAGCGATAGAGAGGCTACAAAGGCTCTAAAGTTTTTTCTTTTGCCCGTACTCCTCAATGAAAATTAAAAGTAAAAGCGTAAATACACCTACGTTGATGATGATATCGGCAAAATTAAAGATCGCAAAATCAAAACCGCAGTGCCAATAGATAAAATCTACCACCGCTCCATGGATAAAACGGTCATAAATATTGCCAAGACCTCCTGCAAAAAGCAGGGCGATGGGAATGGGGTAGTGTTTGATATATTTAGTAAAATAAAGATAGATAAAAATAACAAGTAGCAGTGCTACCTGCATCCACTTTAGATGCTCTCCAAGAGCTGCAAACCATGAAAACGCGACCCCCTCATTCATCGCATGGACAAAAGAGATACACTCTCCATCATGCAAAAACCCCTCAAGGACGGCATTTTTGATAATTCTATCAATGAAAAAAAACCCCGCGATCAGCCCGATAAAGATACCGTATCTAATCCAGTTTTGATTTGAAAAATGCAACGCACTGCTCCATATACCGCTCTACTTTTTTGATATCGCGCCCCTCAATTAAGATACGCATCTTATTTTCGGTTCCCGAGTAGCGAATCAGCGGACGCAATCCCGCATCTTCAACCTCTTTGATCAACTCTTTAGCACCTTTGATTGAATCGATCGCAGGTTTTGATGCGATATTGATATTTACAAGTTTACTGGGATAGATCTCAAAAAGATCAAACGCTACGCTTGCTCTTTGCTTTTTCTTGACAAGATAGGCAAGTACCTGCAGCGCACTGACCAATCCGTCACCCGTTTTAGCATAATCGCTAAAGATAATATGCCCACTCTCTTCGCCACCAAAGTTAAAGCCGTCTCGCTTCATCACTTCAAGCACATACTTATCGCCGACATTGGCTCTATCAAGCGTAATCTTTTGAGCTTTTAAAAAATCTTCTAAAGCTTGATTGCTCATCACTGTTGTTACAACACCGCTATTTTTTAAAATCTTTTCATCATGCAGATATTTTGCAAGAATTCCTATCAGCTGATCGCCATCTATTTTGCTCCCATTTTCATCACATACAACCAATCTATCGGCATCTCCATCAAGTGCTAAACCGATATCGGCTCTATACTCTTTAACCGCTTTTGCCATCGTTTGCGGGTGCATTGCACCGCATCCTTCGTTGATATTGAACCCATCGGGTGTATCGCCGATGACAAACACTTCAGCGCCTAACTCCCGAAGCACCGTCGGGGCTGTTTTGTACGCAGCGCCGTTTGCGGTATCGACGACTACACGCAAGCCGCTAAGGGTTAAATCTTTTGGAAAGGAGTTTTTGATATGAACGATATAGCGCCCGATGACATCATCGATACGCTTAGACGCACCGATCTTAGTTTCGATCTCTTGCGCATTTTCAAGCTGCGACGCATCATAAAAAATCTTTTCGATCGCCGTTTCATCTTTTTCTTGCAACTTATCGCCGTTTGAGTCAAAAAACTTCACGCCGTTGTCATAATAGGGGTTGTGACTAGCACTGATCATGATCCCGGCATCACAGCGCATATCTTGCGTTAAAAATGCCACCGCGGGCGTGGGCATAGGACCAATTTGCACCACATCGTATCCAACGGCAGTAAGCCCGCTTACGATGGCATTTTCTATCATATAACCGCTTCTTCGCGTATCTTTACCGACTAAAATCTTTTTAGTTTTTGCACCCTTTTTAAAATAGATCCCCGCAGCCATTGCTAGATTCATCGCAACGGCTGCGGTGAGTTTGATCCCCGCTTTGCCTCGAACGCCGTCTGTTCCAAAAAGTTTTTGCATGAATAACCTTTACTTTTGATTAAATTATTTTTTACCAAAACATTTTTATACTATTTTAAATATTTTAAGATATTATTTCACAATTATTATATAGAAAAAAACCTAAAAGGAAAAGAGATGGCACACCATAAATCGACAATCAAAAGAATCCGACAAACAAAAGTAAGAACAGAAAGAAATAGATTCTATAGAACAAGAATCACAAACATCACAAGAGCGGTAAAAGAAGCTGTAGAATCAGGTGATAAAGAGCAAGCAAATATTGCACTACAAAAAGCTGATAAAGAGTTTCAAAAGTTTGTAAGCAAAAAAATTATCAAGAAAAATACCGCTTCAAGAAAAGTAAGTAGACTTGCAAAAATGGTAAACGCACTCCAAGCGTAAGCTAAACACCAATTTTAAGCCCCTAGCGGGCTTACTCTCGAAGGAATCGACTATAATGAAAGAAAAACTCCAACCCTTTATTGATAGATATGATGAGATAAACGAACTGTTGAGTTCGCCCGATATCACTGCCGATATCAAAAAGATGACAGACCTTTCAAAAGAGCAATCTGATATCAAAGAGATCGTAGAAAAAGCCCACCGCTATATCTATGTCGTTGATAGTATTGCCGAAAACAAAGAGTTGATCGAAGATAAAGAGTTAGGAGATTTGGCCAAAGAGGAGTTAAAAGAGTTAGAGCCTGAACTTGAGTCACTCCATGAACAGATAAAGCTTTTAATGCTGCCAAAAGATCCTAATGATGATAAAAATATCTATATCGAACTTCGAGCAGGAACAGGCGGTGATGAAGCGGCACTTTTTGTTGAAGATATGTTCAAAGCCTACGTACGCTACGCTGAACTTCGCGGTTGGAATGTAGAACTAGTTAGCAGCAGTGATGGAACTGCAGGCGGATATAAAGAGGTGATAATACTCATTAAAGGTGAGGGAGCATATTCGCGGCTGAAGTATGAAGGCGGGACTCACCGCGTTCAAAGAGTGCCCGATACCGAGTCACAAGGCAGAGTGCACACATCAGCAATCACTGTTGCAGTGATGCCTGAAGTGGATGATGTAGAGGTAAAGCTCAACCCAAGCGATATCAAGATGGACGTGTACCGTTCAAGCGGATGCGGAGGGCAATCGGTCAATACTACAGATAGTGCCGTACGCCTAACGCACGTACCTACAGGAACGGTCGTAGCGATTCAAGATGAAAAATCGCAGCACAAAAACCGTGATAAAGCGATGAAGGTGCTCAAAGCAAGAATCTATGAAAAGCAGATGCAAGAACAACTTGACGCAAATGCCGCAGCAAGAAAATCACAAGTTGGAAGCGGTGATAGAAGCGGAAGG
>JBNJHJ010000036.1:0-12020 GCA_051748365.1 Campylobacterota bacterium | reverse complement strand
TCTTCATACGCTTCGATTTGGCGCTGCACTTCATAATGGATCGCTTGTTGAATAAATTTAAACGAGTTCATATTTTTTATCTCTACACGCGTGCCGTACGTTTGCTGTGTTTTTGGTTTGATAGAGATATTCACGTCACACCGAAACGACCCTTCCTGCATATTTGCATCACTGATATCAAGGTAGCGTACGATGGAGTGAAGCTTTTTAAGATAGAGCACGGCATCTTCGGCACTGCTCATATCAGGCTCACTCACAATCTCAAGCAGCGGCGTACCGCAGCGGTTAAGATCTACCTTGCTGTAACTGCTTTCATGGATATTTTTGCCCGCATCCTCTTCAAGGTGCGCTCTTGTGATACCTATCTTTTTTTGGCTACCATCCTCGTAATCAAGCATCAGATGCCCACCCTCTACGATCGCTACGTCAAATTGCGAAATCTGATACGCTTTTGGGCTATCGGGATAAAAGTAGTTTTTTCTATTAAAGATCGATTTTTCATTGATCTTTGCTTCCACGGCGTGACCAAACATCATCGCTTTGCGTACCGCTTCACGGTTAAGCACCGGCAAAGCTCCGGGAAGTCCTAGGCAAGTAGGACAGGTGTTGCTGTTTTGTTTTTCGTTGAAACTTGTCGCACAGGAGCAAAAAATCTTTGTTTTTGTGTTGAGTTGCACATGCACCTCTAAACCGATTACGATATCAAACATATAAAACCTTTTTCTATGTTTTGGTTAAATTTTAGATATATTATATCGTTAAAAAGATTTGATTTTGGTTATTTGTGTTGGTGATGGCGACGTGCTAAGAATAATTATGCTAAACTGATAAAATACAACTACTTAGATAAAGCAGGAGAAAAAGATGCTGGTATTGGGTTCAAGCGGCAGTAAAAATCAACATTCTAACGTCACTAGCTTTTTGGTAACACCAAAGATCGTTATCGATGCGGGCAATCTCATCAACGGCTTGGGAGATGAGTTTTTGCATATAGAACATATTTTGATAACCCACACCCATTTTGACCATATTGCCGATCTGCCCCTTGTGCTTGATAACTACTTTACAAAAATTAAACAGCCCATCACCATTCACGCAACGAAAGAATCGATCCAAAATCTCAAAGATCACATCTTTAATCACAAGATATGGCCTGATTTTTCTACTATACCGCTGATAAATTCTAGTGAGAGTCTAATTCGTTATGAAAAAATTGAGTATGATGAAATATTTACTATTGAAGGGGTCGAATTCTATCCGTTTGTAAACAATCACATGAAGGGTAGTTGCGGTTTTATCATCAATGAAGAGTTGATGATCACTTCAGATACGTATAAATGCCAACGAATTTGGGAACTTCTAGAACAAAACCCTACGATCGATAAACTCATTACAGAAATCTCATTTGCTTCAAACCAAGAGAAATTAGCACAGCTTAGTAAACATTTTACGCCAAAGCTGCTCCATGAGCAGATGCAGCAATATCTGCATAGAGATATCAAGCTGTATCTGCACCACTTAAAACAAAGTGATAGAGATAAGATCGTGTCTGAGCTAAAGAGTTACGGGTTTGCGTATGAGATCTTAGAAGATAATCAAAAAATTCCGATGCAAAGCTTGCATTGCGGTGATGAGAGTATCGGGGTTTGTGATATTGCGGATATGGAAAAATCGGCGTTGCAAAAAAGGGTTCAAGAGTTGTCACTGCATATAAAAAGCTTAAACAAAATTGCCGTGGCGCTTTCGTGTCAGAGGAATTTTGAAAAACTTTTGGAAATGATTTTGCAGCAAGCCAAAGAGTTTACTGCAGCGGATGCAGGAACGCTGTATATGCTTAATGAAAAGAAGCAAACTTTAGAGTTTAAATCCGTCATAACAGATTCTTTGGGTATAAAGATGGGCGGCAGCAAAGAAGCGATCACATGGGATCCGCTGCCTTTGTACGATGCAAACGCGCAGCCTAACAAAATGATGGTTGCGGTTAAAGCTGCTTTGGAGGGGCAAGTGATCAATATTGCCGATGTGTATGAGTCTAAAGAGTTTAACTTTAGCGGTACCAAAGCATTTGATAATTCTACAGGATATGTTTCTAAATCGATGCTTGTAGTACCGATGAAAAATCATGAAGACAAAGTCATCGGTGTTTTTCAACTCATTAACCGTCAAAACAAAAAGGGACAGATCACGCATTTTGATAGTGCTGATGAGTTTGCGCTCAAAGCGCTGGCTTCGCAGGCTGCTGTTTCTATAACCAATACCAACCTTATCAATTCGCTTGAAGAGTTGCTCGATTCTTTTATCAAAAGTATTGCAGCAGCTATTGATGCAAAGTCTCCCTACACCGGAGACCATGTCAAAAAAGTAGCGCATTTTACCGATATGATCGCAAAAAAAATAGATAGTTGTCAAAGCGGTACATTTAGAGACGTCTCATTTAACAAACAGCAATTAAGAGAGCTTCATATCGCAGCTTTGATGCACGATGTGGGCAAGATAGCAACACCGACACATATTATGGACAAAGCAACAAAGCTTGAAACGATCTTTGATCGCATAGAGGTGATACGGCTGCGTTTTGCGCTGTATCTGAGTCAAAAAAGGTTGCAAATTCTAGAGCAAGGCGGCGATAGCAAGCAGCTTGAAGCCATAGAGCAAGAGGTTGCGCATGATTTGGAGTTTTTGGCGCAAGTTAATATCGGTGGGGAGTTTATGAGTGAGCAAAAGATTGCTAGAGTCAAAGATATCGCTACTAAAAAAGTGACTATAGAGGGTCAAAAGATAAATATCTTAACTGATGATGAGGTGAAAAATCTGTGTATCGTAAAGGGAACACTCACTCCAAAGCAGATGCAGGTTATGCATGATCACGCTTCTTTGAGTGATGCGATTCTTTCGCAGCTGCCTTTTCCCAAAAAGTTACAAAAGGTTCCCGAAATCGCTTCAAGACACCATGAGAAGTTAAACGGCAAGGGGTATCCGCATGGATTGAGTGCAAAAGACCTTTCGCTAGAATCACGGCTGCTTGCCGTTGCCGATATCTTTGAAGCCCTTAGCGCAAGCGACCGCCCCTACAAAAAGGCTAAAAAGATGAGTGAGATAGAAAAGATACTGGCATATATGGTCAAAGACGGTGAGATTGATGGGGATATTGTTGCATTTATCTATGAACACAAGCTTCATTTAGAGTATGCAAAGCACTATTTTTCTGCGCATCAACTTGATACAAACTCTTAGATAGAAGCAGCGGGTTTTCCAAAAAGATACCCTTGGGTAAAATCGATCCCCATGAGCTCAACTTTGTCTTGAATCTCTTGTGAATCGACAAACTCGGCAATCGTTTTGATCTCTAAGCGTTTTGCAAAGGTTGCGATCGCTTCGACGATGGTTTCACTATTTTTATCTATCAAAATATTTTGTATGAGTGAACCGTCAATTTTGAGATAATCGACATTGAGTTGCGATACGTGCTGAAAGTTTGAAAAGCCCGCGCCAAAATCGTCTATCGCAATCTTTGCACCGTAACTTTTGACCTCTTTGATAAAGCGTGCTACCATCTCATAATCATCGATATTTTCACTCTCGACAATCTCAAAAACAACCCGATTCCCGATATCGTACTGTTTGAGTTTTTCCATAATTAAAGAGTTGATAGAAAAATCAGCTAAATCGCTCTCACTGAGATTGATACTAAATTCAAAATCTCTTTGTTTAAAAAAGTGAAACGATTTGTCAAGCATCGTTTCGGTTAGCTGCAGGTACTGATGGGATTTTTTAGCGACATCAAGAAAGAAAAAGGGAGCTATAGGGTTTTGTTCTTCATCGATAAGGCGCACTAAACACTCATATTTTTCTATTTTTCTATTTTTATTGTTATGTATCGGTTGGAAATAGGGAACTATTTTGTCTTCTTTAAAAGCCTGTTTGAGTTTATTAGCCCACTGTATATTGGAAGCAAACTCATCTTTGGTCGCTTGTGATTGGCTGTATGTCATAAAGGGGCGTTTTTTCTTTTTGGCTGTTTTTAATGCAATGTCGGCATTAACAAAAGCACCTGTACTTTGGGCATTGATAGCTGCGCCCGCTGTGGAAGTGAGATTGATTTTTCGCTTGTTGGTCACATCAAAAAAGCTGTGTTTTGCCACTGTTTTGAGTAGTTTTTTGACAAACTCTACTACAGCATCTGTAGGATAGTGGTTGGTGGTAAAAAGAGCGAACTCATCGGCTGAGAGTTTAAATACTTCATAAGATTTTGTACGTGTTAGCTCAAGCAACTTTTGACCGTACTCATACAGAATTTTATCGCCTGTTTGCGTACCGTAAAAATCATTGACCTCTTTAAAATCATTGATATTGATCAAAATAAGCGAAACCAATTGGTCAGTTAGGATCTTTTCGCTTAAGCTTAAGCGGTTGGGCAGTTTTGTTAATTCATCGGTGTGTAGCTGTGTACTTAGCTGCTCCTTGCTCCACTCTAACTTTTCCTTATAGCGCTCAATTGAGGTGATATCGGTGAGATTAACGACATATTCGTTAGTAGCAGTCCCGATATTTTTGGCATTGATATCAAAAATACGATCATCTGTATCTTTTTGAATCATCACCTTTGTAGCACCTTTTGAGTTGATGATATCTTCAATCCAGTGTACACCCTCTTTTTTGTAGATGTATCCTTTTTTATCAACCTTTTTGAAAAAGTCACACACACAATCATGGTCGGCACTAAACTCTTCTATACTTTTGTAGCGATCAAACAGTTCAAAAAATGCGCTGTTTGCCATCTTGATATTTTGACCTGATGAGACGATAACGATAGAGGTTTGAGAGTTTAAAATATCTTCCATGCGCTGCTTTTGAATATGCAGTTGTAACTCTCTTTCTTTGATCGCTTCACTCATAGAGTTGATGTGTAAAGATAGTAAAGCGGTCTCTTTAGAGCTATCTACCTCAAGCGCAGTTGTTTGTTTGTTGAGTTTAATCTTATTGAGGTGTTGAAACACTTTTCTTAGCGGTTTTGTGATGACGCGATGGATGACAAACATCAAAAGCAGTAAAATAGCAAATACCATCAAAAAGATTGTTGCAAAGATCAATGTTTTGTTTTCTAAAATGATCTTTTCAAACACA
This sequence comes from Campylobacterota bacterium, assembly GCA_051748365.1. Classification (GTDB taxonomy): domain Bacteria; phylum Campylobacterota; class Campylobacteria; order Campylobacterales; family Sulfurovaceae; genus TCS-49. The sequence goes on along the minus strand of JBNJHJ010000036.1, from coordinate 6,896 downwards.
GTTGTGTCTTTTATTGTGATAATACTCCAATTCCACGGCGTAAACTGTTTTTTAAAAACAAAGCGGTTATGCAAAATCGTAACGGCTTCATGGGGAACTCGTTCATGTAGTGATTGTCCATCTTGAAGTAAATATTTTGGGTCAAAGTCTTGTGTTATTGGAATGATGTTGTTATTGTGATCGGCGATATAGACCTTATACATCGTTTGGGTAAGCATCTTTTGAAGGTTGTTTATACTTTCATTTTGTGCAGCAATTTTTGCACTTTGATAAAACTCTTTATCTCTTCCAAACTCAAAAAAGAGAGTTTTAAAATCTGATCGTAGGGTATAAAAAAGTTTATTAGAAAAGTTTTTGATCTCTTCTTTTTGTGCTGCATAGATCTGTTTATTGAGTACATCTTCGATAACTTTCGTACTAATAAGCAGACTAAAAATCGCAATAATGATGATAGGAATGATAAGTTTTGTTTGTATGCTAGTGTTTTTTAATTTTTGTTTCAAACTCATTGTAACTCCGGAATATTGATATCTTTAAGCATCTCTTGGACGATTTTATAATTTTTATTTGAAGCTTTTATTGCACCGTATTTGACATTTGTTCCCCATTTGCGCATCAGTAAAGCATCCTCTTCATTCTCTAGCGGTCTTAGCTGTGTAAGGTGTTTGATAATAGCATCTTTGTCTTTGTTAGAAAGCGACCTTGACCCGACCCACAAAAATCCCGGAAAGGATTGTGTTTTGTCAAGTTCTTGTAATCCAAGATGCTTGTATGCCTCAAACTCACTTGTGCGAACACCGCCACTTTGGGCATCTTGTAAAACAACATCTAAAACGACGTTAGAGTGAGTACCGCTGTAGAAGTATTGCAAGTTTTGTAGCTGCATATCGTATTTTTTTAAGATATGAGCGACACTTAAAAATCCGCATGTAGAAAGCGGCTGGGTCAGCGCGATGGGTTCAAAAGCTCTGTGAGTACCGATTTTATTGTTCTGTAGCGTGATGAAGCTACAAGTGTAGCGGTCGCTGCCGTTTTTATCTAAAAATTGCACGATAGGGGTGGAACCGTGGTCTTTTTGGCTTAGGAGTTTGGCGTAGGGCAGCGGTCCTAGGTGTGCAATGTCTACTTCACCCTTTTTAATCGCATCTAAAAGTTGCGCATAATCGGCGTGATATACGATCTCAAACTCTAAACCGGTCTTTTCTTGTAGGTAGTGCAGCATCTGTTTGTACTGTTTGATCACGAGTTCGGATTTGTACATCGGCAGCGGGGCGTATTTGAGAGTTTTTGCGTAAGAAAACGATAGTACACAAAATAAAATAATACAAATTTTTAATATGTTCAAGTTGTAACCTTTATCTCTTAGATTAAGATTTTACATAGATATTACACCGGCAATTATAGCATAACCTTAAGTAAATGTAAGTTCATCATTGATAATCATTTCGATAAAAACCGTTGCGTAGCACCCTTTTGGCAAGGTGAGGTTAATTTCAAAATGTTCTTGTTCCTCTTTGTAATTGCTATCTATGATTTGCGGAAATATCCACGCATACCGACGTGCTCCGTTGGCGGGGAGCTGCTTGTAAAACTGCTTTTCATAAGCTAATGCCTCAAGGGTGGGTTCACTCATCTTTTTGCCAAATAGCGGTCCTGTGGGAGCGATATCTTTGTCGATAAAACGCTGCACGCTATCAAGTTCAAACACTTTTCCGTGTGGATAGTGCATCATCAACTCCCCGGGCAGGAGCTTAAAAAACTGTGTTTGGGCTTGCAGCTTTTGTAGTAGTGCTTTATCAAACGGTAGCATCTGCGCTAACTCTTTGGAAGAAAAAGATTGCAGCAGCTTTGAAAGCTCAACTCGTTTGCTCAGCCACGCGTTGAAGATATCGCTTTGATAAGCATTGATCAAAAAGGTTTTTTCTCTTTTGTCTCGGATCTTTATTTCACCGCTTAAAAGCTGCGCTGCTTTTTCTATATTACCGCTACTAAATCGCTGGTGTCCAAAATAGTTAGGCATCCCGTTTTCTTTTATCCACTTGAGCACATCTTTGATCTTTTTGGCTTCAAGCGGGCTGACTCTTTTGAAACGAATAAAAAAGGTATTACCGCTTAGATGCCCCATCTTTATCTTATTGTTATGATGTGTTTGTGAAATTATCTTGATGCTAGGATGTATAAGCGTTTGTATCTTGCTTTCATGGTCTTTGTGCAGTGAGATATACTGATATGTGAGTGCATTTTTATCTTTAAGCCCCGCGTAGCCGATCTCTTTGGTTTTGATGTTGCAATGTTTTGCAATGATGCTCAGTAGCTCCCACGTGGTTAAGTTTTTTTTGCGGATATAGTAGACAAGATGCTCTCCTTCGCCGCTAAATTCATAAAGGTTTTGTTCCTTGACGATAAAATCGCTTGGAGATTGTTTGAAAAAAAAGTTCATTTTTGCGTGGTTGAGCGGATAGAGCCTTGACATCGTTTTTCCTTAAAAGTGGTGAGACCTGTATTTGAGTTTTTGTTTTGTGGGTGCTATTTTAGCAAAGATTGTCAGCTTTAAGCGCCTTTTTTTGGCTAAATTGAGAATTTTGGCTCTATGCTTTGGAGCAAAAGCTATGAGCATCTCATACTCTTCGCCGCTGAGTCCTTGCGATTTAGGCACGCGGTGTAGCCACTTGAATCCTTTGTTGTTGCGCTCTAGCATCTTATCTAGATCACTATACAACCCATCGCTGATATCCATACCGCAGCGTAGATACTTGCGCGCTTGGTAGATAAACTCACTACGCAAAACGGGGCGGATAAAGCGGTGGTTTTTAGGCAACGGCACGCCTTTAAAAAGTTTGTCTAACCCCTTTTTACTCTCTCCAAGCTTGCCGGTGTAGGCAACAAGATCCCCGTTTTGCAACCCTTGACGTGTTAGCGGGTGTTTGGTGTAAGAGATGATAGTCACGGTGATGTGCAGTTTTTCACCCTTGATCGTATCGCCGCCGATGATTTGGCAATCAAACGCTCCTACCGCTTCATTAAAGCCACGACTTAGCTCTACTAAATCATGGCTGTTCATATATTTTGGCAAGGAGACGCTAAGCAGGGCATACAGCGGCTTTGCCCCCATCGCAATAGCGTCGCTGATATTTACAAGAATCGATTTGTAAGCAATTTGATAGTAACTCATCCAGATTCTTTTAAAGTGCACATCTTCAAAAAACGCATCTTTGCTATAAAGATAGTTTCCCACCACAGCCGCATCATCGCCGATATGATTGTTACTAAAACGGTTGATAAAAAATTTTTCTCTATCCATATTGACCCATATCATCTTTTTTTAATTTTGTTTTGTGTACCATAGCTATTAAAAACTTAGAGGTAAATTGCATGAAATTTGAACTATCGATCTTTAGATTTGATCACAAAACAGATTATCTTCCATATTATAAGCGATATAACTTAAAAGCAGATGTAAAAGATGTTCGCGGACTTTTGCAAGCGCTTGAAGAGGAGGTTGCAATCTATGATAGTGTTGTAGTAAACGGCTGCTATATGAGCGCGGCAACGGATATTGAACGGGTTGTTGCGATGTTTGGCAATGAACTTACGATCGAGCCGATTTCGCAAGTGCGCGTCATGAAAGATTTTCAGATCGATACACAAGATTTTGTCCAAAAGGTGCAGCCGCTGCAAAAGTTTATGGATGATAGTGATCTGCAAAAGTATAATGCGCACAAACTTCACTACTACGCCTCTATCTCACTGAAGTATAACCGTGATTATATCGGGGATGCGGTGCTAGCAATCGCTAAAGAGCTGCTGCAAAAAAACAGAGAAAACGAGCGTGAGATTTTGGAGTATATGTTTGATGGATTTGGCGGGTTGCAGTACCATGTTAGTAGTGAAAATAGAGTGCTTGATTATGATGATACGCTAGAGCAAAATTATGAGTTTGTCAAGCAAAGAGCGGTGCAATTAGGGATTATCAAAGATAAACCGATCAAACTGCAAACCAAAGCCAAACCAAGTCAAAAAGAGATTAAGTTTAAGCGTGGATTATCACAGCCTATGGCTATTGAAGCGTTTAATTATGATAAAGATTTTACTTACAAAATAGCAGGAGAGGTATTGCTTGAAGCGATGGATAACAACGTCGATGCAATTATTGTCAAAGATGAACAAAGCTATCAGCTGCTAGCGCATCACCAAAAAAAGATAGGATGCGTTGTCGGTCGTGATATCGACGTATGCGTTGAAAGAGCGTAGATGCTACTTGGTGTCAATATAGACCATATCGCCGTGCTTCGTAACGCGCGGCTTGTGAATGACCCCGATCCGCTTGATGCGCTTGGGATTGTGCGCCTTGGGGGAGCTGATCAGGTGACGATACATTTGCGTGAAGATCGGCGTCACATTAATGATGAAGATACGAAAAATATTATTAACCTTTCGCATCTACCGGTAAATCTTGAGTGTGCTCAAGATAGTGAGATTATTGACAAGGTCGTTGAGTATAGACCCCACCGTGCAACCCTCGTTCCTGAAAAAAGAGAAGAGGTGACTACCGAAGGCGGGCTTGATCTGCAGACAAATTATAAAAATCTCTCAAAGGTTGTAAAACGGTTGCAACAAGAGGGGATCGAAGTGTCGCTATTTATCGATCCGACCACGCAAGCCATTGAGCTTTCACGTGATCTTGGTGTTGAGTGGATTGAACTGCATACGGGAAGGTACGCTAATTTGTATCAGATGTATTACTCAAACCTTTCACGCACCGCTCATAGCGTCAAAGAGTTGGAACTTTCAAAAGATCAGTTGCAAAGTCTGCTTTTTAGCGAGATAGAAAAACTCCACTACAGTGCGGAGTTTGCATCAAATATTGGATTAAAAGTTGCAGCAGGGCATGGGCTGAATTACCAAAATGTAACCAAAATAACACCAATAAAGAATATAATAGAGTTAAACATCGGTCAAAGTATCATCGCAAGAAGCGTATTTACGGGACTGCAAAAAGCGATAGAGGATATGAAAGTATTGTTGAATAAATGAAAAAAATAGCCATAAGTATCGGCGATCTTAACGGCATCGGATTAGAGATTGCGCTTAAAGCACATCAAGAGATCAAGGCAATCTGTGATCCGCTTTATATGGTAGATGAAAAGATAGTGCACGAAGCGGCTGCGCTGCTGCAGTTAGAAGTGCCGCAAGATTTTGTTTGCCAAAAGATAGGCGGTAGCGTCAAGATAAAACCCTCTAAAATCACGGAAAAAAGCGGAAAATACTCTTTTAAAAGTTTTCAAAAAGCGATCAAACTAGCGCATGAGAAAAAGGTCGATGCGATCACTACGCTGCCGATTCATAAACAAGCATGGGCAAAAGCGGGTGTGGAGTTTAAGGGGCACACCGATGTTTTGAGGTATTACTTTAAAGAAGAAGCGATCATGATGCTTGGGTGCCAAAAGATGTTTGTGGCACTATTTACCGAGCATATCCCTTTAAAGGGGGTGGCAAAAAAGATAAAAGTGGGTACGCTAAGTAACTTTTTGCAAAACTTTCATGCTAGCACGGGCGCGCACAAAGTGGCAGTCCTTGGGCTAAACCCCCATGCAGGTGACGGCGGAGTGCTTGGCGATGAAGAGAAAAAGATCAGTAGCGCTATTAAAAAGACAAACAAAAAGATAGGCAGTGATATCTATGACGGTCCCTTTATCCCCGATGTGGCATTTACTCAAAGAATGCGTGAAAAATATACGTATTTTGTTGCGATGTATCACGATCAAGGCTTAGCGCCGCTGAAGGCACTGTATTTTGATGAAAGTATAAACGTTTCATTAAACCTCCCGATCATTAGAACCTCTGTTGACCACGGCACGGCTTTTGATATAGCGTATAAAAACAAAGCAAACACTATGAGTTATATCAATGCTATAAAAGAGGCAGTGAGTTTGGCAAAGTAAGACCGGCTCTTATCATTCAAAACGATATAACTAACACAACATAGATAAACTCTTTTTTAAAGGTGTAACGGGTATTGCACTTTCTACACATGTGGCTAGGAGAGGTTGCGTTAAATTATTTTTGGAGTTGCTAAATTATGGATATACAATCAAAAACCCAAGCCCAACAAAGGGTTGATCAGATCAATCACTTTCAAAAAGAGTTGCACATTCTTGAGAATGAAAAGATTGTCTCTTTTGATCATACACAGCATAGTAAGATACAAAACTATCATGCACACCTTATTGCTACGCTTACTGCGAAATTTGACATCGATTCAAACAATCAAAAAAAACAGTTGAGCTTAGGCATGAAAATAGCCTCTTTTTTGGGTGCTTTGGGGCTGTCTGCAAGTGTGTTTTTTCTTTTTTATCAATTTTGGGGTACGCTGGCTGTAGCAATGCAAGTGATCATTTTGGTACTAACGCCTCTTAGCATGCTTGCTATAACGCTGTACCTTGCCACAAAAGAAAAAACAAGCTATTTTTCAAAAATATTTGCTTTATTGAGCTTTGTATCTTTTGTGCTCAATATCTCCATGTTAGGACAAATCTTTAATATTACGCCATCAGAAAACGCATTATTGGTGTGGGCGGTTTTTGCACTATTGCTTGCATATGCTATCAATGCGCGGCTGCTGTTATCGTTTGGGATTATAAGCTTTTGTATTTTTTTATCCGCAAAAATCGGCACTTGGAGCGGAATCTACTGGGTCGGGTTTGGGCAAAGACCGGAGCATTTTATCCCTCTTGCAATCCTTTTATTTTTTATCTCATTTCTTAAGCACCACCGGTATGAAGGCTTTGAGCCAGTGTATAGAGTTTTTGCCATGATCGTGTTTTTTCTTCCCGTACTCATCTTGGCAAATTGGGGTACCATCAGCTACCTGCCTTTTGAAAGCAATCTGATCGAAA
>JBNJHJ010000035.1:0-12066 GCA_051748365.1 Campylobacterota bacterium | reverse complement strand
TACAAAAGAGTTGCGAAAAATCGATAAGATCGTGCCTATTATCTTAGTGACGGCGATGAAAGAGAGTGAAATACTGCAAGAAGCGCTGAATATCAATACGACGCACTTTTTAAACAAACCGATCGAAAAAGAGACGCTGCTGACGGTGTTGTATAGCGCGGCAAAAAACTTTTTGGCTGAAGTGATGCTACAAAAAGAGCAGGAAAAAAAGATTAAAACCCTTGAGGCAAGCCGTGAATACAGTAAAGCCCAAGAGCGCATGGCATTTGAAAAGGAGTTGCATATTATCCGCAACGACCGCTATTTTGAATTGGCAAATCGCGGCAAAGAGGGGGAGTTTTTGCTCCTAGATATCTGCTATAAACCCCTTGATGTTCTTAGCGGGGATTCTTTTTCTATCCGAGAGATCGATGAAAAAACCGATCTGTATTTTATGGTTGATGCGATGGGCAAAGGGGTTTCTGCTTCAACGACGGCGATGCTAACGACTTCATATCTTAACCACATGGTTGATATGAACAAGATCGAGGGGGTGTTTAATCTCAAGGTGTTTTTGCGCAACTATCTTGAGGATATCCGTAAATTCCTTCTTGATGATGAGATGCTTTCATTGATTGTGGTAGAGTTTGATAAGCAAAATGAAAAGGTTAAGATAGCAAACTTCGCAATGCCTCCGGCGCTGCTTGTTGATCGTAATGGCGTGATGCAAAAGATAGTAGGATTGAACTTGCCCATTAGTAAGTATCTTGACGAGATTGAGATAACGCAGCTTGATATTGCGGGATTTGAAAAGTTCTTGATAGCAAGTGACGGAATCTATGAGACGCTGACAAAGCAGCAGATGCTTAGCTATAAGTTTGTAGAGAGTGATTTAGAAGAATCTACCTTTAAATTTGAGTTTGAAAAACGTTTTTTTGATAGGATAGAGTATCAAGATGATGATGTGACCTTTTTGATGCTCAGTCGGGTTAATGTAAGTAGTTGCATGGTTAAAGAGTTTATTATCGATGCAAAACTTGATAGCGTTAAACAAGCCCACCAAGATATCGAAAAATATATCAAAACCTTTTTTGCTCCCGATACGACAAAGCTTACACAGTTAAGTTATTCAATATATGAACTTCTCATCAATGCGTACGAACACGGCAGTCTTGGTGTTAGCGGCAAGGAAAAACAAAAATATATTGAGGAAGATAGTTACATTGAGTATTTAAAATCGATAGAAAATGATTTTTTTAAACAGATATTTGTGACTTTATATTATTATAAAGGATATATCATTGCTACGATCAAAGATGAAGGAAGAGGCTTTGATCTCAATCGTTTGCGGATGGAGTATCTGGTGCAAAATACAAAATTCAGCGGTCGAGGGATAAAAAGTAGCAAAAAGATGGTCGATTCTATGTTTTATAACTTCAAATCTAATGAAGTGATGGTCATCAAAAATATCAAAGGACAAAGATGAAGATAGCAAACTTTACGCGAATAGGTTTCATTCTTGCTGCAACGGGAAGTGCGGTAGGATTGGGAAATATATGGAAATTTCCCTATATGGTCGGTGAGTACGGTGGGGGTGCTTTTGTTTTAGTGTACCTTTTTACCATCCTCTTTGTAGGATTTTCTGTATTGGTTGCCGAGATTTTAATCGGCTATCTTGGACGAAACGATGCGGTATCAAACTTTGAAGAGTTGGCTCCAAAGAAAAACGTTGGTTGGAAATACGCAGGCTTCATGGGGTTGACGGGTCTGCTTATTATGACCTTTTACTCGGTAGTTATCGGCTGGATTCTTTACTACATGACCCAATCGCTGCACTTTTTGCCTACGACAATGGCAGCAGCAGAGGAGAACTTTGGATCACTCGTAGGTTCACAAGCAGGAACGCAGATAATCTTTCACCTCATTGCTACTATTTTTGTCGCAGCGATCTTGCTTCGAGGGATCAAAGGCGGTATCGAAAAAGCAAATAAGATTTTGATGCCCGCACTAGTACTGATTATCGCGGGGCTTTTGATCTATGCCGTAACACTAGATGGATTTAAAGATTCACTCAAGTTTATGTTTGCCTTTGAGTTTTCAAAGCTTAATTCCGAAGCGATCACCCAAGCGGTAGGGCACTCATTCTTTACGCTTTCAGTGGGGATGGCGGCGATCTTGACCTACTCTGCGTCACTGCCAAAACATACAAACATCGTTCAAACTGCATTTTGGGTCGTGTTACTTGATACGGCGATTGCGATTACTGCGGGGTTGATGATGTATGCGTTTGTATTTGAATTTGGAAGAGATCCCGCTGCAGGACCGGGGCTTGTGTTTATGAGCTTGCCGGTTGTGTTTTCTGAAATTGGCGTACTAGGAACATTTTTTGCCGTACTTTTTTTCCTTGCATTAGCATTTGCGGGGCTTACCTCGGCAATTTCAATAGTAGAACCTACGGTGCAGTATGTCGTTAGTCGCTTTAAGTGGACGCGCTTGCAAGCAACTGCTGCGGCAAGTACGATCTTTTTTGTTGTAGGCATTGGGGCGCTGCTGTCGTATACAAGCGATTATGGCGCAATATTTACCTTTGGCGGTATGGCGCTATTTGATATTTTAGATAAGCTTACAACCAATATCTTACTGCCTCTTGGAGGGCTTATCGTTGCTATCTTTATCGGATTTGTTGTCCAAAAAGAGCGTGTGTATGCGGCAATGAAAGAGTTTGTAGGCAAAAAGGTTTTTGAAACGTGGTATTTTAGCGTGCGTTTTGTTGCCGTTCCTGCACTTATTTTTACAATGCTCAATCTTGTAGGCATCATAAAACTTTAAACTTTTAAGCAGCGTCTTTGCTGCTTAAAATCGCAAAAGATTCTTTTGCAAAAACATAATAGCAAAGATAGCGGTAAATAACGATACCGCTAGCATCATATACATAATCACCACTTGATACATCACCGCACTCATAGGATCAGCCCCTGCAATGATCATCCCCGCCATAATTCCCGGGATATGGATGATACCCACCGTTTGCAGCGTATTCATAATAGGAATAAGCGCTGCTTTTATCGATTTTTTATTGATATCACTCAGTGCTGCATCTTGGGTTATCCCAAGGGCTAAATACTGCTCTATTACAGGTTTGTTTTGTGTTATTTCGTTTTTGTAGCGATCGACAAAGATGGTGTAGATATTGAGTGAATTACCGATGATCATGCCGCCTACGGGGATCAGTTCATTGGCATTGAAGCTGATGATTTGAAGCGTAAGCAGCGTTGCAAGTACTAAAAAACTTGCCAGCCCCATCGCCGCAAAGCCGATTAAGAAACTGCCCACTCTTTTATACGCCGTATAGGCTGCAAAAAGCAGCATAAAAACAAATACAAGCAGATAATACATTACCCCCTCAAGGGCAAAGATATAGCTTAGAAATAGCCCTAATAAAAAAAGCTGCACCAGTGCGCGAAGGGAATTGATGATGATCTGTTTTTCTAAGCCTAAACCCTTAAAGATAGAGTAACTAATGGCTATAAAAACTAAAAAATAAGAGAGTAAAAAGTGGTACTGCATTAGCTGTAAAACCTTTCAATATTGCGCAGTTGCTGTGTTTGTTCAAACAAGACATGGGCGATATAGATAAAATAAAAGGGGATAAAAAAGATACCAATCAGTGGGATTAAAGAGAGCAAAAACAAAAACAGCGTATGCAGTTTGAGGGTAAACCGGTTAGCTTTTTTGATTTTTTTGTACTCCTTTTGAGAGTTCAGCGCACTGCTGACATCAAGTACTAATGATTTGTGGAAAAAGTAATATAGCGGTACAAAGAGTAAAAAATTGAGCGTGGGAATGAAAAACAGCGGCAAAAATACAATAATACCAAGCACGGTTATAAGAGTGATCTTGCCGTAAGTAAGCACAATAAAGATAAATGAAAGCGAACGAAGCTCAATACGGGGGTAGTGCATATTTCCAACATACTTGACAAAAGAGGGGGCAAAAAACGCGATCACGATAGAATAGGTAAATAAAAAAAGAAAATAAAAGACAATTGTGAGGTTTAAAAAGATAATAATATCAAAAACAATAGATAAAAACTCAAGAGAAAGCAGGTAATTTAGCAGTGCAAAGCTTGAAAGATAGGCTTTGATCGTTTCAAAAACCGCTACTTCATTATCGATATAGATAACAAACTCACCCATTCCCCAAAGCGCGAGTTTGCCCAAAAGCATCACTAAAATTGCCGTAACGGCAAGAGAGATCACGAATGAAAAAAGAGAAAGTTTAGCTATCTTTTTGGAGAAAAAATCCTCTATTGCTACTGCTGTTTTATTCATACTTGTGCAGCATACGCGGCTTGTAGACATATTTGTAATTAGTAACCATAAAATAGATCGTCCCTACAAGATAGATAAAGGTACCAAGTAGCGGAATAGCTAAACAAAGCGTAATCACAGCGTGCACCGCAATTGGGATGATAGCTTGATGAAACGTGTGATTTGAGATAGCTACACGACTGATTGCAGTACCGATAAAGCCTAAAAATAGCGTCATCAACAGTGAAAGTATGGCTAAAAGCGTTAGTGAGCTATCGCTATTTTTTTCAAGCAGGTAGATATCATTTGCATCTCTATCATGCGCGACAAAGTCTACTTTATCTCCCTTTTGAGGCAAGGTATCTTCTTTCCAATCTTTTTTAGTAAAGTTGTAGCGGTTTTGTTCACACACAATAACACCTTCGTCATATTCGATACTGTAGCCTAAAATCTCACCTTGCATCACCCGTCTCCTTTTTCTTATATTATATTTTACACTATTCTTGCTTGCACCGCTTTGATAATATCTTCATCCTCAGCCATATCCAGCCAGCGAAACTGCGCACCGCTTTGGGCTTTGCCCTCTATCAGGTCCCCGCCTTTGCGAAATGCTAGATCAAGTTTTGCAATATCAAAACCGTTATCTGTTTGGCAAAAGCGCTCAAGGCGCTCACTTTTTTTGGATTTGGTAAAGAGATAGCAATACCCCTTTAACCCGTTTCGACTAACGCGGCCTCGCAGTTGATGCAGCGTTGCAAGCCCCATATTCTCAGCACCTACAATCACGATGGTAGTCAACCTTGGCAGTGAAATCCCCACCTCCACTACGGTCGTTGCAAGCAAGATATCTCCACTTTGGGCAAACTCTTGTAAAACGCTATCTTTTTCTTTGTCTTTGCCGTGGGTGACAAACACGTTTTGGAAGCGCTGCAGCCAAAAATCTTTTCCCTCTTCAAGAGATTGGTAATTAAAATTTTCACTCTCATTAACTAGCGGGTAGATAATAAGCACTTGATGGGTCTTTGCAATCTCACTTTTGATATGTTCAAGCAGGGTTTTAAACCCGCTTATCCCAATAACGCTTGTCGTGATATCTTTTTTAAAAGGAGTTGTTGTAATGAGGCTTATATCGATCATATTTGAATCGATCATGGCTTGCGTACGCGGAATCGGGGTGGCGCTAAATTGCAAAAAGTGCGGTCTTTGTGTACTGTTTTGCATCAGCGTATTGAGTTTATGGCGCTGCTTGACGCCAAATCGGTGCTGTTCATCGACCATCACTAATGACGGAGCGGGCAAGTCGTCTTTGTACAAAAGAGCATGCGTACCGATAACAAAAGAGGCGGTTTTATAATCACCGATATTTTTAGACGCACTCACAAGCGCTATGTCAAAATCCAGATACTTTGACGCCTCCTCAAAAAGCTGCTTTGCTAAGATTGAAGTGGGTGCCATCAAGATCGTTTTGTGCGGATACGCAAGCTGCGCAGCGGCTAAGATGGTCATCGTTTTGCCGCTGCCTACATCACCTACTATCATGCGTTTTGCCGCAATATTTGCGTTGAGATCTTTTTTGATATCTTCAATCGCTGTTTGCTGCTGCTGTGTAAGGGTAAAGGGCAGCTTTTGTAAAAAGGCTGAGAGTTCACCGTTTAATCGCCGTATGGCGGCATACTCTCTTTTTTTACCGCGTAGTTTTTGCATATGATTGAGCGCTTCTACGCTTTTGAGTACCCGCAGCACCGAGCTGTCTTCAAAATCTATACTTTTTTTGGGAAAGTGTATGGCTAACAGTTGTGCAATTTCTTCTTTATTCAGCCTGCAAGCAGCGAGATTTTGCTGCGTGAGATACTTTTTAATCACCGCTTTAAGCGAAACTTGTTTTATTTTGGGTTCTTTATAGATCGGTTCGATACCGCCTACTTTGGTGACGATTTTTGGTTGGGTAAGTTGGAAAAACCCGTTAAACAGTCCTGTTTTTGCCATGACAAAAAGTTCACTGCCGCTTGCAAATGCTTTGTAGTGAAAGGGTTTGGGATGAAAAAGCGTTGCATTGATATTTTGATCAAAATCTTTAAGATAAAACGATATTTTAAGGGTTTGATTTTGATTTTGTATGCCCAGTACTTTGACGGCAAAGGTTTGAATCGTATCGCTTTCAAACGCCGTGGCAAGGCGGCGGTCTTCGTAGGATCTTGGAACGGTTAGAGCAAGGTCAAGAAGAGTTTTAAGCTGTAGTTTTTGTACTACAACCTCTTCATGAAAGCCTTGCATCTTACTCTTTTGCCGTTACGATAGAGTAGCGAAGATCGGCTATCTCGGCATGGTCTTTGATAAATGCATTGAGTTCACTCAAAGAGATATCGGCGATATCTTGAAGCTGTGTATGCGAGTATCCTAGGGGCAATCCTTTGTAGTGTTCCATAAACGCAATAGAGATACGCTGCATCAAGGTTTCTCTTCGAAGCGGATCGCTGCCTTGTAAAAACTTCTTTGCATCTTCTAACTCTTTTTTAGTTACTCCCTTTTGAATAAACTCCCCGATCAACTCCTCAATCACCTCTATCGCTTCATCGGCTGAGTCGATCTTTGTCTGCAAGTGACCGCTAAAGTAGGAGTGGGTTTTGTTGGTGGTGATATTGGCATGCACTGAGTACGCTAGACCGCGCTTTACTCGAATCTCTTCCATCAAGCGACTTCCAAAACCGCTACTTCCTAAAATAAATGAGGCAAGTTTTGCTTTGTACTGCTGCTTTGGTTCAAGCTGCGTAAAGGGAGCGATAAAATAGATATAGGCTTGATCGCTTTGTTTGTGCTGTATCTTTGTATCTGCATTTTTTTCGGCTCTATAATAGGGCAGGGAAAACTTTTCTCCCTTTGCAAAGATCGTTAAAAAATCTACGGCTTTTTCTTTTGCACTTTCTGCACTCATATCACCGCCGGTTAAGACGATCACATTTTCAAGAGTAAGCGTATCTTTTAAAAATTTCTTCACATCTTCTGCATTGATTTTATCGATATCTTGAGGCTTTGTATAAGAAGCAAGCGTACCCTCATAGAGCAATCCTTTAAGTTCACGGTTAGCTAAATAATCATAATTCGTTTCACGCTGATAGAGTTCGCCCGTGTAATTTGTAGCTACCTTTTGCATCGATTTTTGCGTGATATTGGGATCGGTAAAAAGCTCTTTGGTGAGTCCCAATCCCTTGTCAAAATACTCTTTGAGTGCCGTTAGTTCAACGACAAAGGTTTCATTGCCGCTATTTGCGCTGAGGCTAATGGCATATTTTTCCAGCTCATTGGCAAACGCCGTTGCGCCTAAAGTTTTGGTTCCTTCACTCAGTATCTTTGCACTAAAGCGGCTCAATCCATTCTTGTGCGCAAATAGATTACCGCCGCCGACAAACACAAGCTGCATCGATTGTATCGGCAGTGTGCCGTCTTTTTCGTGAATGAGCGGTATTTTTGTATCTTTTACTTCAATGTACTCTAAATTAGCACCCATTAAAATCCCTTGAATAAGTAGTAGTATCGTTAGTAATTTGATCATCGTGTTTAAAAAACCTCTAACGTATTGTATGCGGTATCTCGTTTTGCAGGCGTCTCGCCGATATCTTTAATAAGATGGATCATCTGCTCTTGGTTCATCGAGTTTGCCGCTCCCGCTGCTGCGACGACGTTTTCCTCCATCATCGTACTGCCTAGGTCATTTGCTCCAAATTTTAGCGCCAACTGCCCAACGTGTGAACCTTGTGTGACCCATGAACTTTGGATATTTTTAAAATTATCTAGATACAGTCTGCTTGTTGCTAAAAGCCGCAAGTATCTGTTGGATGATTGTTTTTGGATATGGGGATGGTCTTTTTTGAGTTTTGTGTTTTGGGGTTGAAAACTCCACATAATAAAAGCCCGAAATCCGCCCGTTTCATCCTGTAGCTGTCTTATTGCATCAAAGTGTTCAATGATCTCGCTATCGGTTTCAAGCGTTCCAAACATCATCGTTGCGGTGGTTTTCATCCCTATCTCATGCGCAGCACGGTGGATATCAAGCCACTGCTTTGTAGAAAGTTTGTGCGGGGCGATAAGGTCTCTTACTCTATCAACAAGGATCTCTCCGCCTGCACCGGGGATTGAGGATAACCCCTTGGCTTGCAAGCGCTGCAAAACCTCTTTGTAGCTTAGCTTTGAGATGCGCGCGATATACTCGATCTCCACGGCAGAAAAACCGTGAATCGTGATTGAGGGGTAGTTTGTGTGTATCCACTCTACCAAATCTTCATAATACTCTATTTTGAGCTTTGGATGCACCCCGCCTTGAAACAGTATCTGCGTACCGCCGATAGAGAGCAGTTCTTCTATCTTTTGGCCGATCTGTTCATAGCTTAAAATATACGCATCACTATCTTTTTGGTGGCGATAAAAGGCGCAAAAATCACAATTGACCCAACAGATATTGGTATAGTTGATATTTCTATCGACGATAAAGGTTGTAATTTTTTGAGGGTGCAGCTGCCTTTTTTTCTCAAATGCCGCTTGCCCGAGTTCTAACAGCGGTTTGTTTTGAATAAGCTCTAATCCCTCTTTTTTACTCAGTCGCATCAACACTCTTTGCATCTTTTGAGATCGCATCAAGTACGCCGTTGACAAATTTTGGCGTCTGGTCGCTGCCTAACTTTTTAGAAAGTTCTACCCCCTCATTGATCACTATAGCATTATCGATCGCATCAAACATGATCTCATACACGCAAAGCCGCAAGATCGCACGTTCTACCTTGCCGAGTTTATCAAACTCCCATCCTTTGAGATGACTCTCAATCGCCCTGTCGATAGGGTCAAGATGCTCAAGTACACCGTTAAAAAGTTTGAGTGCAAATTCGCGTTGTTTGTTGCGGATTTTATTATCTTCAAGCAACTCTTCGCTATAGTTGCCGATCTCTTCATTGCCAAGATCATACGCATACAGTAGTCCCACGACTGCTTGTCTAGCTTGTGCTCGCGTAGCCATTACTGCATACTTTCATACAAGCTAAGCATCTCTACAATCGTCACCATCGCTTCAGCGCCTTTGTTGCCCGCTTTGCTTCCTGCACGCTCAATAGCTTGTTCGATCGTATCGGTTGTGAGCACGCCGTTTGATACGGGTTTGCCGTATTCCAGAGTCACCGTTGCAATCCCTTTTGTGGCTTCAGCTGCTACATAATCAAAATGCGGCGTACTACCTCGAATGATCGCTCCAACACAGCATACAGCGTCATATTTACCGCTTTGCAATGCTTTTTTCAGCGCAAACGGAATCTCAAAAGCTCCGGGCACTAAGATAAGATCAAGATTACTCTCATCGCCGCCGTGGCGTACAAACGCATCTTTTGCGCCCTCTACCAATCTATCGGTGATGATATGGTTAAATCTTCCGTTAATAATCGCTACTTTTTCATCACCTTTTAAGTGCAGTTTTCCCTCAACTATATTCATTATCTCTCCTTGATTTTTTGTATCTGTCGTATCTGTTGCAGTAGTGTATCTAATTGTTGCGGTTTTATCATATTTGGTCCGTCACTGAGTGCATTTTGCGGGTCATAGTGGGTTTCAAAGAAAAATCCGTCCACACCCACAGCAGCAGCAGCACGCGAAAGAGGCGCTACAAAGCTAGAATCCCCGCCGCTTTTGCCATCACCTGCTCCGGGCATCTGTACGCTATGGGTTGCATCAAAAATAACAGGTGCAAACTCATTCATAATCACAAGACTACGCATATCAACAACTAAGTTACCGTATCCAAAGGTTGATCCGCGTTCAGTCAGCCAGATACCGGCTTTTTTTGCCGCCTCTTTGCCAAAGTCTTCAATACCTCTTGTCTTAAGTGCTTTAATAACAGAGTGGCGCATATCTTTTGGGTTTAAAAACTGCCCCTTTTTGATATTCACCACCGCATCTGTTTTCGCTGCAGCGACGATCATATCGGTTTGGCGGCACAAAAACGCAGGAATTTGCAACACGTCGGCTACTTCGCTTACGGGTTTGGCTTGGTTTGGTTCGTGAAAATCGGTAAGGATTTTACAGCCAAATTCATCTTTTACCTCTTGTAAAATTTTTAATCCCGCATCCATCCCCGGACCTCTGTAACTCTCAAGCGAAGTACGGTTTGCTTTATCAAAGCTGGCTTTAAAATAAAAATCACTGCTATCTTTATGTTTTATAATTTCATGCGCGATTTGAAACACTTGCTCGCGGCTTTCTATGACGCACGGTCCTGAAATAAGTATCATTAGTTTTCTTTCATATGGTTTTCAAATAGGTATCGATGCTCTTGCGGTAAGCTTGCAAACACGGCATTTGCCAAATCTCTAATCTCCCAAAGGGCGGCTTTGTCGCTTCTTAGACTTAAAAAGTTTTGCAAACTGCGCGCGTTGATGCTCCATGTGAGTTCGGTTTTGTAACTCTCAGGCAAGCAGTACTTTGCCACGTCGTTACTCACACCGCTTTTAAGTATCTTTTGCAAACGATCCAGTGCCTCTTTGCTTGCACTATCAACGTCTTCATTTTCCGTCATCACTAAAAACTTTTCATACTCTATTGCTTGGCACTCTTTTAACTCCTTAAGCGTATAGCGCGTACTTTTAACGCTGAGGCTTGCGATGCGGTGCCTTGCTAACTCTTGCAACAATGCACGGCTAATGCCTTTGATATAAAAGTTGTAGTGCAGATGTTCAAGAGTGGAGCTGTGTTTGTATTTGTTGCCCACGCGGTCAATCAGGTCTCTATCTTTTTGACCGCCGTCATCGCTTTTGTCAAAGCTTTGCCAACAAGTACGGATGGCGTTGCTACATATCTGTAGCGGTGTGTGGTGTAGTAGCGTTACTTGCAAAAGATGCTCCTGATAAAGATTTTATACTATTGTACAAAATCTTTCATTAAGAGCGTCTAAAAAAGCTTTTCAGCAATTTCCTCAAGTTTTTTTACCATATCGTCAAAAAGCGTTGCCATATCTTCTCCCTTATCGTTTTAGCCCAAGAAGCGTCTCTAGCATCTGGTCACTGGTAGTGATGGTTTTAGAGTTGGCTTGAAATCCTCTTTGTACAGTGATCAGTTTGGTTAAACTACGGCTAAGGTCAACATTACTCATCTCTAACGTACTTGCTCGAATGATCCCCTTACCGCCTGTTGCGGCAGTCCCCACGATAGGGTCTCCGGAGTTGGCTGATTGCACAAACATATTGCCCCCGTCATTGGCAAGCCCCTGATTGTTGGCAAACTTTGCCATAGAAAGCTGCGCTAAACCAAAACTTCGCCCGTTACTAAAACTACCGATGAGCGTACCGCTTTGATCGATTCTGATATCAAGCAGATCCCCGCCGGTGTAGCCATCTTGAGTGATACCGCCGTTTGAGGATTCTTTGTTAAAACTCGTTACCCCGTCAAAATCTCCCGCTCCGTAATCAAGAACTACCGTTTGATCGGGTTCGGCACCGTTGTTTGGCGAAAAGGTAAAGCTAGGCGGGTTAAACGAAGCTAACGATCCCGTGTTATCAAACGTTACCGATCCTGTGGTGATCATATTTTCAAAAGGTTCAATTTCACCGGTAAACGATGCAGGTTTTGGAAGGCTTAGCTTCATATCCCAACTGCTTCCTCCCCCTGATGTACGTTCTGCTTTGGTAAAATCGATCTTAACGGTGTGTTTTGAACCAAGTGAGTCAAAGATATCGATACTAGCACTATGGCTTGCTGCATAGAGTCTTTGACTCATCTTTACTCCCGAACTGCCCGCCGTTAAATT
>JBNJHJ010000034.1:0-12121 GCA_051748365.1 Campylobacterota bacterium | reverse complement strand
GTCTTTCGAAACTACAACGATTTTGAAGATTTGAGTCACCTGCGGATGTACGGTAGGAGTGATTATCCCGTTAACTGGGCAAATAGCGGCGGATTTACAGGGCTGATGGAGCTTGTGTACAATACCGATTTAGTTGATGGAGAGCGCATCGAAACCGAAGAGGGGTTTCGGCAGATGCGCCGTTCTACGGTAGGATACAAAACCCGTATGCTCAAATCGATTGCTTGCGGGGATGATTTTTTAGAAGTTGAAGTGTATAGGTAAAAGAGAACGTGATGGATGTAAAAAAAGAGTATCAAAAACAGCAAGCGATCTATGCAAAGATGCTAAATATTGCAAAAGGCATCAATGAAACGTTGACGCTAGAGCAGCTTTTTGAAACGGCAACGGAGTTTGCGACAAAGGATCTAGGGTTTCAAAAATGCTTGATCTTTGAGCATGATGACAGCAACGGATGGTTTAAGGTAACTGCGGCAAAAGGGTATGATAATCCCGTAGAGCAAAAGGTAATAGCTATTATTAACCTGTTGCTCTCAGGAGAAGTGATTGAGTATCTAAGGACAAAAAATAAGCCCATTGTCCATACGCAAAAAAAGAAAGATTCGCGGGTGGAGAGTTTGAGTCGGTCGCTGTTTTTACAAGAAGCGTATTTTGAACTCATCGGAGGGGATATCGATATTCCTCACGGCGTGATCGTTGTGGGCAACGGATTGGGTGATGCTACAGGTTTTACGCCTATCGGTACCGATAAAACAGCTATGCTAGCCTTGCAAAGCGCAACAGCGCACTTTTCTAATGCGATTAATAATATCATCTTTTATAAAGCGTGGAGAGATGAAAAGTCAAGACTTGAAGACAATATCGAAAAGCGTACAAAAGAGTTAAACCGTCAAAAAGAGACGTTTGAAGCGATCTATAAAACATCAAAAGACGGCATTGCGTTGCTTGATATCGAGACAACGGCATTTCTAGATGTTAACCAAGCGTATGCGGATATGACGGGTTTTAGTGTAGAAGAACTACTGCGAACCAGCTGTATCAAACTCAGCGTTGATGAGGATAAAACAAGAAGTCGTCAAGCTATTGAAGAGGTCAAAAACAACGGATATGTAAAAAACTTTATTAAAAAATGCGTTACAAAAAGCGGTGAGATTATCATTACTAATATGTCTATTTCGTTGATGAATGATAAAAAAAGTATGCTAGTGAGTGTAAAAGATATCACAAAACAAAAAGAGTTAGAAAGTAAGATACTGCAAGAAAAAAACAAAGCGCAAGCGGCGACAAAAGCAAAAAGTGAGTTTTTGGCAAATATGAGCCACGAGATACGCACGCCGATGAACGGGATTATCGGGATGTCGCATCTAGCGTTGCAGACTGATCTGAATGATCGTCAGCGCAACTACATACAAAAGATCGATAACTCCGCAAAGACTTTGCTTGATATCATTAATGAGATACTGGATTTTTCAAAGATAGAAGCAGGGAAGCTGACAATTGAAAAGATCGAGTTTGATCTGTTTAAAGTGATAGAAGGCGTTGTGAATTTAATTGAGCATAAAGCCCATGAAAAGGATTTAGAACTCATCATAAGTTACGGTGCCGATATCGGCAAGAACTTTATCGGCGATAGTTTGCGTATTTCACAAGTGCTCATCAATTTAGCAGGCAACGCCGTGAAGTTCACAGATAGCGGTGAAGTGGGTATCTATGTAGAAAAAGTTCGAGGCGGAAGATACCGATTTAGTGTCAAAGACAGTGGTATCGGGATGAGTAAACAACAGCAGCAAAGACTGTTTCAATCCTTTTCACAAGCTGATGGTTCAACAACGAGAAAATACGGAGGAACGGGATTGGGATTGACAATCTCTAAGCAGCTTGTAGAGTTGATGGGCGGAACTATTTGGTGTGAAACTAAAGAGGGAGAGGGTAGTAGCTTTATCTTTGAACTTCCCCTGCAAGAGGTCTCTAGTGCACACGATACATTTAAAAAATTCAGCGATAAAGAGGTGCTTATTGTTGATGATCATAAGTCGTGGCATGAGATACTTGATAATGCACTACAGATGTTTGAGATACGTTCACACTCAGTATATAGCGGCGAGGAAGCTTTAGAGTTGCTGCAAAGCGGTAAATCATTTGATTTGGTGTTGATGGATTGGAATATGCCCGGACTTGACGGGTTGCAAACTGCGCGCAAGATGCAGCAGATGATGGATCAATCTCAAGAGTTGCCCACTGTTATCATGGTTAGCAGCTATAAGCAAGATACGGTGATTAAGCTAGCAAAAGAATCCAATATCGATGTTTTTTTGCAAAAGCCGATCAACCCCTCAATTCTCAATGATATCTTGAGTGAAATATTTTTAGATGAGGTAAAAACCCTCAATCAATCCCAAGAGCAGCATCTGCAAAAGCAGTACGATATCAGCGTCTTAGCCGATAGTAAAATACTGCTTGTTGAAGATAATGAGACTAATCAAGAGATCATTGTGGGATTGCTTGAAGATAGCGGTATCGATTTAGATGTAGTCGATGATGGGCAAAAAGCGGTACAAAAGCACAAAGACGGTGCCTATGAATTGATACTGATGGATATACAGATGCCTGTGATGGACGGGTTTGAAGCAACCGCGCAGATACGCAAAAAAGATAGCACGACCCCTATTGTGGCACTAACGGCAAATGCGATGAAAGAGGATATCGAAAAAACCCAAGCTGCGGGGATGAATGATCATTTGAATAAACCTATCGATGTGCAAAAACTTTATGAAGTATTGCTGCGGTTTGTAAGCGAAAAAAGTGCGGCAGTTATGCATAGCGATCAAGAGGTGCAAACCCCGCTTCATTCAATAGCATTTTTAGATGCAAGCCAAGCATTGCAGCGTTTAGGCGGTAATGAAAAGCTGTATCAAAAGATCTTATGTAACTTTGTGCAAAGTTATGCCCGCATCGATCTTTTGGCACTGAGTGCAAACGAGCTTGAGATACAGATCCATACGATCAAAGGGCTTTGCGGCAGTATAGGCGCAGATGATTTGCAACTGTTGCTGCAAGCGTATGAGGATGCCCCTTCAAAAACGCAACTGCAAACGCTGCAAACGCAGATACATAAACTTGCTTTGCAGCTGCAACCGTATTGCGGCGATGCGCAGCAAAGTGAAAAAGGTGCATCACCGAGTTTGTCTCAAGAAAAAAGAGATGCACTTTTTAAAAAGTTAGAACAAGCCTTAGCAATAACACGTCCTAAAAAGTGTTTAGAGGTTGTATCGCAGCTGCAAAGCTATGGATTAAGTAGTGACGATCAACGGCTTCTTGAAAGAATCGAAGATGCCATTGATGAATTTGATTTTGAACAAGCACAAAAATACCTACTCTAAGAAGTAGGCTTGTTGCGCACTGCTTAACCTGTTTTAAAATCTTCTAGTTTATTATTAAGCTCATCAGTCATTGAGTTTAAGTGATCGGCTGCTGCAGCGATCTCTTCGACGCTTCTTGCATTATTTGAAGAGATCTCATTGATCTGTTGCAGCACCTCTATCGCTGCATCACGGTTGCTGTTTTGGATCGCTTCTTTTAAGTCCTCATTAGCACTAAAGCCCACGGCGTTGGTGATACCGATATCTTGTTTTTTATGCAGTCGCTTCTAGACCGAAGCAAGAAGTGCCTCTTTGCGCTCCTCAATTGTGCTTTGACGCAGTGAAGATTTCATCGATTGGGTGTAAAATCACCCGCCTACCAATGCGATAAACCCCACAAGCGTGATCATAAGTAGTACTTTTGCTTTAATAGATTGTATATTCATATGTTGCCCCCCCTAAATTTAATTTTCTTTTGAACCGATACTTTTTAACACAAAAGCGATAGCAAAACGCAGTGCTACAAGGAGTAGATAGGGCAAGATCGCCCATAAAAACGGATGGACGTAATTGCCCATATGCAGCATCGCTTCTACTCTATCCATTGGATGAGTCAGTAGGTCGTTGTGTTGTACCGCCGCAAGGATCAAAACAACGGCGATAAAGATTACAACCTCTTTGATGATTTTTTTACCCATGTGCAGTCCTTACATATCTGTTTTTAACACGGCACCGTTTGATGCGTTGGTTACTAAGCTTCTATACTGTCCTAGCCATCTTGAAGAAAGCGGCTTTTTCTTTGGAATAAAGTTAGCCTTTCTCTTTGCAATCTCTTCCTGGCTGAGATTAGCTTCTAAGATATAATTATCCACATCGATATGGATTGAATCGCCATCTTGCAGTAATCCTATCAATCCGCCTTCGGCTGCTTCAGGACTCACATGCCCGATGCTTGCGCCTCTTGTGGCGCCGCTAAATCTACCGTCGGTAATTAAAGCGACCTTATCGCCAAGTCCCATTCCCATAATTAAGCTAGTAGGGCTTAGCATCTCTTGCATTCCCGGACCGCCCTTAGGACCTTCATAGCGAATAACGACAACATCACCGGCTTTGACTTTGCCGCCGATGATTCCCTCTATAGCTTCAGGTTGTCCGTCAAAACACACAGCGCGCCCGGTAAAGACTCGCTCTCCGGTGATACCTGCTGTTTTAATCACCGCACCCTCTTTAGCTAAGTTGCCATACAGTATCGCTAGTCCGCCCACGGGGCTATAAGCATTGTCGATGGTGTGGATAATGTTTTCATCCAAAATCTTTGCATCTTTGATCCTATCGCCGATCGTTTCTCCCGTAATGGTGAGATTTTGCGTAAACAGCACCCCGTCACCGCGCTTATTCATCTCATGCATCACCGCATTCACGCCGCCTGCTTTGTTGATATCTTCCATATGCACGGTGCTAAGGCTTGGACTGATCTTTGCGATGTGGGCAACGTTTTTACTGATCTTGTTTATCATAGAAAGGTCAAAGTCCACACCCGCTTCATTGGCAATTGCAAGCATATGCAATACGGTGTTGCTGCTGCCGCCCATCGCCATATCCACCGCAAACGCATTTTTTACCGCTTGTTCGTTAAGAATATTTTTGAGTTTAAAATCCCTGCTTTGTTGTTCATCTTTGGCTATTTCACAGATTCTGCGCGCTGCTTTTCGAAACAACTCCTCTCTTTGAGGTGTCATTGCAACGATCGTTCCGTTACCCGGTAGCGCAATGCCCATCGCTTCCATGAGCGTATTCATACTATTTGCCGTAAACATACCGCTACAGCTTCCGGCACCCGGGCATGCGTTGCACTCGATCTCATACAGTTTTTCATCATCGATATCGCCGTGTTCATACTGTCCTACCGCTTCAAACGCTGAAGCTAAATCTATGGGCGTGCCGTCTTTCATGTGGCCGGCTTTCATCGGTCCGCCGCTGACAAAAACAGTAGGTACATCCACCCGAAGTGCCCCCATAATCATCCCGGGAACGATCTTGTCACAATTTGGAATAGCGATCATCGCGTCAAATTTGTGCGCGTTCATCACCGTCTCGATGGAACTTGCGATCAATTCACGACTAGGCAAGCTAAAAAGCATCCCGTCATGCCCCATCGCAATCCCGTCATCAACGCCGATAGTATTAAACTCAAACGGCACACAACCGTTTTTTCGGATCTCATCTTTGATAATATCACTGACCTTGTCTAAAAAAAAGTGCCCCGGGATCACTTCGATAAAGGAGTTGGCAACTCCAATAAAGGGTTTATCAAAATCTTCATCTTTTAATCCCGTCGCTCGAAAAAGTGAGCGGTGCGGAGCTCTACTAAAACCTTTTTTTACTTCATCACTTCGCATAAAAATCCTTTATTTGTTAAAAAATCTACTAAATTATACAAAACTTAACTGTAATTCAAGATTAAATATGTTATAATCTGCGCCACTTTATGCAAAAGTCCGCATAGCTCAGCGGTAGAGCACTACCTTGACATGGTAGGGGTCACTGGTTCAAATCCAGTTGTGGACACCATAACTAAACAAATTACAACCATTTTTTAATAATATAGCAAGGAAGATTTTGAACGACATTATCGCATATGAAGTTGACGGAAAGATTATAGATACACAAAGTTGCGTAGATAAAAATGCAACACCGATATATTTTGACAATAGCGACAAAGCCTTAGAAGTCATCAGGCACTCAACGGCGCATCTTATGGCACAAGCGATAAAAGATCTGCATCCTGAGGCGCAGTTTTTTGTCGGACCGGTCGTAGAGGAGGGGTTTTACTACGATTTTCGTGTAGAGGCGCCTATTAGCGACAAAGAGTTAAAAGATATCGAAAAAAAGATGAAAAAGCTGATCAATAAAGATTATGAAATCAGTAAATACAGTATCGATAAAAAAGCAGCGATAGAGAAGTTTCAAAATGATGATCTCAAGCAAGAGGTTTTAAAAAAGATACCCGATGAAGAGGTGTCAATCTACGCACAGGGAGATTTTGAGGATCTGTGCCGCGGTCCGCATGTGCCTAGTATTAAATATTTGAAAAATTTTAAACTCACAAAGGTAGCAGGGGCGTATCTAGGCGGACAAGAGGGCAATGAGATGCTTACTCGAATCTATGGGATCGCATTTGCGGATAAGCAAAGCTTGGATAACCACCTCAAAATGATCGAAGAAGCAAAAAAAAGAGATCATAGAAAACTAGGCAATGAACTTGATCTATTTATGTTTGATGAACAAAGCGGTGCCGGGCTGCCCTTTTGGCTGCCAAAAGGTGCACGATTAAGAAGCAAGCTTGAGGAGCTACTTTTTAAAGCCCACCGAAAAAGAGGATATGAGCCCGTTCGGGGTCCTGAGATCTTAAACTCCTCTATGTGGCAAAAAAGCGGGCACTATGCGTGCTACGGTGAGAATATGTATCTTACTCAGATCGATGAGCAGGAATACGGAATCAAGCCGATGAACTGTATCGGGCATATCAAGATGTACAAACACGGTGTGCATAGTTATAGAGATCTGCCGATGAAGTTTTTTGAGTACGGAGTCGTGCACCGCCATGAAAAAAGCGGCGTACTACACGGACTTTTGCGAGTACGGGAATTTACGCAAGATGATGCGCATATCTTTTGTACGCCCTCTCAGATAAAAAGCAGCGTTATCGAAGTCGTTGATTTTGTCGATAGTGTGATGAAGTTATTTGACTTTGAGTATACGATGGAAGTTTCCACAAAGCCTGAAAAAGCGATCGGTGACGACGCGATTTGGGATTTAGCTACGCAGGGGTTAAAAGATGCACTTGATGAAAACAATCTGCCTTACGGTATCGATGAGGGCGGCGGAGCGTTTTATGGACCAAAGATCGATATCAAGATAACCGATGCTTTGGGCAGAAAGTGGCAATGTGGTACAATACAGGTTGATTTTAATCTACCAAGCCGTTTTGAACTTGAGTTTGTGGATGAAAACGGCGAACATAAGCAGCCTGTGATGATTCACCGTGCAGTTTTAGGTTCTTTTGAGAGATTTATTGCTATACTTACTGAACATTACGGCGGTGAGTTTCCGTTTTTTATCGCACCTACACAAGTGATCTTTGTTCCAATTAGTGAAGCACACCATGCGTATGCGTATGACCTGAAGTCGCAACTGATGGATATGGGGATCGATAGTCAAGTGTATGATAGAAACGATAGCTTAAACAAAAGAATCCGAAATGCTGAAAAGCAAAGGGTTCCAATGGTTGCTATCATCGGTGATAGCGAAGTTGAAAATAAAACTTTAGCATTGCGTGATAGGCGCGCAAAAGAGAAATACGATCTTAGCTTGAGTGAATTTTTTAACACAATGAAGGAGAAATTAGATGAGGGTAAACTTTGAGTAAAAACAAAAAAGACGATACGGTATTAAACGAAGACATAAGAGCCAAAGAGCTTCGATGTGTAGGGGATGACGGCACACAGTATGGGATTATAACAACACAAGAGGCCCAAAAAATAGCTGATGAGCAGGGTTTAGACCTTGTTTTAATGTCGGCTAACGCAACACCGCCCGTTGCCAAAGTGATGGATTACGGGAAGTTTAAGTATCAAAAAGAAAAAAAGCAAAAAGAAGCGAAGAAAAACCAAAAGAAGATAGATGTCAAAGAGGTAAAGCTTAGCGTCAAAATTGCTCAAAACGATGTCAATTTCAAAGTCAAACAAGCAAGAGAGTTTTTAGAAAAAGATAAGCACGTGAAATTTAGAGTCTTTCTAAAAGGGCGTGAAATGGGTAACCCCGAAGCGGGCGTTGAAGTGCTTAAAAGAGTGTGGCCTATGGTTGAAGATATCGGTGAATTAGAAAAAGAACCGTTTGCCGAGGGAAGATATATCAATATGTATGTCGTGCCTAAAAAAGACAGTGCAAAGAAGTAGTTAATTTTATAAAGGAGGAAAGTAATGCCAAAGATGAAGAGCAATAAAAGTGCTACAAAGCGTTTTAAGCTTAAAAAAGGCGGTAGCATCAAAAGAGGTTCAGCTTTTAGAAGCCACATCTTAACAAAGATGAGTAATAAAAGAAAAAGAAACCTTAGAAATCCGCAAGCAATTTCACAAGCTGATGAAGCGAATGTGAAAAAAATGTTTTGTAAAAAATAGATAGTATAAACAATGCGTTCCCCACTAGGTGGGCAAGTTCTACACAGTAGACACCTTTAATTAAAATAGGAAAAAAGGTAAAGGAAAAAAGATGAGAGTAAAAACAGGAACAATTAGAAGAGCAAGACACAAAAAGGTATTAAAGCAAGCTAAAGGCTACTATAGCGGTAGAAGAAAGCACTTTAAAAAAGCAAAAGAGCAGGTTGAAAACTCCTTACAGCATGCTTTTAGAGATAGAAAAAGAAAAAAGAGAGATTTTAGAAAGCTATGGATTACAAGAATCAATGCAGCTTGTCGTTTGAATGATATTTCATACTCAAGATTTATGCATGGATTAAGCAAAGCTAATATCGAGCTTGATAGAAAAATCTTAGCCGATATGGCGATGAATGAACCGCAAAGCTTCACAAACGTAGTTAACGCTGCAAAAGACGCACTTAAATAAATTTTTATAAAGAGGAGTCCTTCCTCTTTATAACCCTCAGTAAGCTTCCCCTTAACTTCTACTAGATATACTACTTACAAAAACGGAGAAGTATATGAAAATAACAATTTTAGATGCAAAAACATTAGGAGATGATGTAGATCTTTCATGTTTTGAAAAATATGGAGACTTGACAATCTTTCAAACCACCTCTAATGATCAAAGAGTTGCAAATATCGGCGAGAGTGATATTGTTATAACAAATAAAGTGATCTTAGATAAAACGGTGCTTGATAATTGTAAAAATATAAAATTGATCTGTATCGCAGCGACGGGAATGAATAATGTTGATTTGCAGTATGCTAAAGAAAAAAGAGTACGCGTTGCTAACGTGGCGGGCTATTCAACCAAAAGCGTTACCCAGCACACCTTTGCGATGCTGTTTTATCTCCTTGAGCAGTTGCGTTACTATGATGAATTTGTAAAAGACGGCAAGTGGGAAGCTAATGAAATTTTTACAAACATCGACAAACCTTTTTATGAGATAAGCGGAAAAAAATGGGGAATTATAGGAATGGGAGCTATCGGAAGCGAAGTAGCAAAAGTTGCTACTGCATTTGGCTGTGAGGTGCAGTACTACTCAACAAGCGGACAAAACAGTAAGCAGCCTTACACGCAATGTGAATTAGCCGAGCTTTTAAGCAGTAGTGATATCGTGTCGATCCATGCACCGCTTAATGACAATACACAAAATCTGCTTGCAACAGATGAATTGGCTATGATGAAACAAGATGCAGTTGTAATTAATGTAGGACGTGGTAAGATAGTAGATGAAGAGGCATTAGCCCAAGCAATTGATAGAGGGCAAATCTATGGCGCACTTGACGTGACCGCAGCAGAACCTCTCCCAAACAGTTCGCCGTTGTTGCAGGTAAAAAACAAAGAGCGATTGCTTATCACGCCCCATATTGCATGGACAAGTGTTGAAGCGCGAAAGACGCTTATTGAGGGAATTGAGAAAAATATAAAAGATTACCTCAGAGACCACACGCTGTAAAAACCTCTCTAAAGGAGCGCAGATGCGTATAGTAACTTTTTTACTACTTTTTTCACTCTATAGTTTTGGAAGTTCTATTACGCATCTTACAATTGATAGTGCTATTACCCCCGTAACAACCGAAGTTATTGAAGATGCCCTCACAAAAGCTACGCAAAACGGTTCGCAACTTTTGCTGCTTGAACTCAATACTCCGGGAGGTCTTTTAAGCGCAACTAGAGATATTGTATCGCTTATATTACAATCAAACTTGCCTGTAGCGGTATTTGTATCACCAAGGGGAGCGCGCGCAGCTAGTGCGGGTCTGTATATCTTACAAGCTGCGCATATTGCGGCAATGGCAGAAGGAACCAACACCGGAGCCGCTACACCGGTGAGTATGTCAAATACAAACGCAGATGAAAGTAAACAAAAAAAAGCGATAAACGATGCAGCAGCGCATATCCAATCATTGGCACAATTGCGTGATCGAAACCAAGAGTGGGTTTTAAAAGCGGTAATTGATGGAGAAAGTATCACCGCAACGCAAGCGCTAGAGAGAGGGGTCATTGAGTTTGTAGCTTCAGATACACAAGAGTTGATCTCACAGCTTGAGGGGTATAAAGTGACCATCGATGATACACAAAGAGTGCTACAGCTACAAGATAGTGAAATCATTACGCTAAAAAGTGATTTTAAACAAAAGATACTTACTATTATCACCCATCC
Source organism: Campylobacterota bacterium (assembly GCA_051748365.1). Taxonomy (GTDB): domain Bacteria; phylum Campylobacterota; class Campylobacteria; order Campylobacterales; family Sulfurovaceae; genus TCS-49. The sequence continues at coordinate 1,393 of JBNJHJ010000034.1, read as the reverse complement.
AAATGTTGCCTATGTGTTGCTGCTACTTGCTGTGTATGGAATATTCTTTGAATTGATGAATCCCGGATCATTCTTTCCGGGTACAGTGGGGCTTGTAAGCGGTATTTTGGCACTCTATGCACTCAATATTATCCCCTTTAACTATGCAGGCTTGCTTTTGATATTTCTAGGTATTGTCCTTATGATAGCAGAAGTATTTGTTGCGGGATTCGGTATTTTAGCCATTGGGGGTATTGTAGCGTTTGTGAGCGGCTCTTTGCTGCTGTTTGATGCGCACACGCTTGGGGTGGATATCTCCCTATCACTTATCGTTGCATTTGCTTTTGTCTCGCTGCTTTGCTTTATCTATCTACTGCAAATTATCGTCAAATCGCGAAAAACAAAGCCCAAAACGGGAATGGAGCAGATGATAGGGATGGAGGGGGAGGTTGTGAAAAAAAACCGTGATCACTACTTGGTACACGTACACTCAGAAACATGGGATGCTACGGCACAGAAGCCGCTAGCGGTGGGAGACAGGGTTATTGTAACACGCATTGAAGGATTAACCCTACAGATAAAGGAGAAATGATGTTTATGACCATACTATATAGTATTATCATTGTTGTAGCTATAGTTTTAGCTTCTATTAGAATTTTAAACGAGTATGAAAGAGGGGTGATATTTACCCTTGGAAGATTTACCGGGATTAAGGGCCCGGGGATTATTATTGTAATACCTTACATTCAAAAGATGCAAAAGGTAGATCTGCGAACGGTGGTGCTTGATGTGCCCTCACAAGATGTGATCTCTCATGATAATGTATCGGTCAATGTCAATGCCGTCGTTTATTTTCGCGTAATTGATCCGGAAAAATCTATTATTCAAGTAGAAGATTACCATGATGCTACTTCACAACTTGCGCAAACTACGCTGCGATCGGTTCTTGGGGGGCATGAGCTTGATGAGATGCTAGCAGAGCGTGAAAAGCTTAATTATGATATTCAGGAAATACTGGATAAACAAACCGATGCATGGGGGATCAAAATTTCAAATGTTGAGATAAAGCATATTGATCTTGATGAGAGTATGATCCGCGCAATTGCTAAGCAAGCTGAAGCAGAGCGTCAAAGACGGGCAAAGGTGATCAACTCTAAAGGGGAGCTTGAAGCCAGTCAAAACCTGCTAGAAGCTGCAAATATCTTAGCGCAAAACCCTCAAGGCTTGCAACTGCGTTACTTGCAAACGCTTAACGATATCTCAAGCGATAAAACCAATACGATCGTGTTTCCCTTCTCAAGCGATCTTAGTAAACTCTTTACACCAAAAGCTTAACGACCGATCGCTTTGTCTCTACCGCTGCCTTTAGCGTCGTAGAGGCAATCATCGGCTCTTTTGATGACACTGTCGATCG
>JBNJHJ010000033.1:0-12204 GCA_051748365.1 Campylobacterota bacterium | reverse complement strand
GAGGAGAGTATGTATCGATCTTTGTATGCAGCAACTCTTCTTGAGCGTACCCCATCATCTGACTAATGCTTTGATTAACAAAAATGATCACTCCCTCTTTATCGGTTATCACAATACCCAAAGGACTATTTTGCAACACGGTATTTAATCGCTTAAGTTCAAACTCTTGAAGCTTTAAGCTTGTGATATCGGTGTGCACGCCAACCATGCGTTGGGGTTTACCTTCACTATCAAATAACACTTTACCGTGGGTGTAAATCCACACCCAATTGCCGTCTTTATGTTTTAAGCGATGGATATTTTCATACTTTGTATCATAGTTGTGCAAACTTGCATCAAGAGATTTTTTGACCCCCTCTATATCATCGGGATGGATTCTACTCCACCACGCATCGGCGACATTTTCGATCTCATTTTCATCGTAGCCAATGATCTGCTTCCACCTTGGTGAATAATACACCTTTTTACTGATAAGATCAACATCCCACAACCCGTCGCTTGACCCCTCTAGCGCAAACTCATAGCGCTGTCTTATCGCTTCATCTTCTGTGATATCGGCAAAGATCACAACGGCTTTTGTACCCTCACTATCGGGGATTTTTTGTGCCGTTACATCAAAGGTACAAAGAGTGTCTTTTTTATAGATGAGGACCTTATGGGTTTGATCCGGGTGTTGCAAAAGATATTGCACCCAACTTAACCCATCCATATACTTTTGTAAATATCCATTTTTAGACACAAAAAGATCACAGATACACTCATGGCGCTTTGCAAAAGCTTCTATTGAGGCAAACTCTACAAACTCTAAAAACTTATTATTTGCCAACTCCATCTTTTGACCGTCGGTGACGATAAGCATCTGCGGCTGCACCTCAAAGATCGTATGCAAGTAGGTACGGTGTTTTTGCAGCATTCTTTGCTGCAACACTTCTTGAGAAATATCAATAAACGATACCTGTATCTTTACAACACTGTTTTGTTCAAAGATCGTAGCGCTGAGCTTCACGTCAATCTCTTTACCTTGTTTCGTATAGATTCTTGCATTGAGCGTGTTTCTTTCTCCTTTTTGTAGCAACTCTTGTAAAAACTGCTTAAAGCTTGCATGAAACTGCAGCGGCATGAAGTCTAAAATATCTCTTCGAATGACCTCTTCATATCTAAACGCAAGCTCTTGCAACCATATTTCATTAACAAAAGTGATTCTGCCCTCGAGATTTAAAAATAGCGAAGGCATAGGCGATTTTTGATAATAGGTTTCAAACCGCTTTTTTTGTACAAGCAACTCTTTTGTATAGTTTTCATAGATTGCGTGCATTCTTTGAGAAAAACTTTTATTGATGCTAATAAATGCAAACACGATAATAGACAAAATTAATACGCTTATCGCGCTTAACGTGAAAAACATCTCATTTTTATTTTTGACTATAGCGGAGATATCTTTAAATACAACAAGATAAAAGCCGTCAATACCATTTGATAACCCCGCAAGCGATGCTAGATAGGTCAGTTCTTGTGCTCCTTGGGTGATCTCAAAGCGCTCATTGAGACAAATACCGCGTGTGATGGCACTATTTAAAACAGAATTTAAAAACCTATCTGCAGAGGAGTAGAGTTGAAAATCTCCAAAACTGTGCATCTGATGGAGTTGATGCAACGATTTAAAACGGGCTTTTGTATGAAAAAAATATGCTTTTGACTGCATGATACTCTCTACACGCTCCTGTATCATCTGCAAGTTAAAATCCAGTACTGCAAATCCTCTATCTTGTAGGGGGTAGATCAAGCGAAAAACGATATTGCCAAGTCCATCATATCCAAAAGTGTACGCCCCTTCATTTTGTATTTCCAAAGATTGAAACACATCATCTTCTATCGGTGTGATCGATTGGGGCAGCATATGGAATACAACCTCTTTATTACTATCAAAATAGGTTACGTTATAGAGGTGTTTAACGTTTTTTTTCACTTTTGCAACGTTTTGCTCCAACTGCCGCATAATCTTTGCATCTTTGTGTGCTTGTAGATACAGCGGATCTAAAATATCTGCAGCAAGTGCTCTATGCTTACTCACTTGTTGATCGGTGATATGAAAAATACTATTTTGCACTTCACTGTGTAAGTTTTCCGTAAGCATTTGGTACTGCTTATGGTTTAAATAACACAAAAATATCAATACTAATACAAACGATATTACAGCTAAAAACGCAGCCAACTTTTTATTGCTTTGCAGTAACTTTTTAATCGGTGTATTAATATTTGCTATCACGACCTACTCCATTAAATCTATACCGCATTGAAGCTCTTTGAGCCACTGTATAAAACGATGAAAGTTGTCACCTTCTAAAACAGCGCCGTGTTGCGGTGCCATCATCTTGATCTCAAGGTCTTTTATCTTCTTAAGCCAAAGGTTACACGCTTTATTACTTGCCATATAACGCTCATGAAAAGGCTGCATCGCCTCTTTATGTGTATCAAAATCAAGTGTTTCATTCATATCTTTGTGACCCACGATCGCTGCACCGATATCACCTGAAAAAAGGATTTTACTGCGGCTATCATAAAGAGAAAAGTTCCCCGGCGAATGCAAAAAGTGCGCGGGTACAAACTCTAAGTAATCTTTGCCAAACTCTAGCTTCGTTCCTCTATCTTCCAAAGCGATCAACCGTGAAGCATCCATGAAACCATAATGGCTTAAAAAGCGTGTCCAGAGTTTTGAGATAACAAACTTTGCATCCGTTACTACGCTCCACTGCGTAATAGAACCTGCCACATCGGGATCTTGATGAGAAAAAAAGATATATTTGATACGCTGCAAAGAGATATATTCCTCAATCTCTTCACAAAGCTCATCAAACGCCGCTTCACTTCCGGGATCGATTAATATTGCACTTTTGTTTTGAATAAGTAGAAATTGATTAACGGAGAGAAAAAAATCTCCCACCTCTTCACTATCGATACTAAACATAATGCATTTATGTACCCCATCATCATATAAAACTTGTGATCTTTTCATGCTCTATCCTTATACTTTTTTAAATTCTCGAATCAACTCTAACTGCCTTTTTGAAATATACCGCAGCAGATCGATCTCTTGATCTTTATCAAGATGATAGACGGCTACGACTTTATATTCAAAATCTTGCATCCATACTTTCATCACCTCTGCGATCACTTCAAAACGATTAACAACCCTATTTTCATCATTAAAAAACTCCAAGAACAAAAATATCTCACTACTTTTTTCCAAACCCGCAGGCAGTGCGTTTAGGGAAAACTTAATCGCTTCTATACTGATATCATCCACTACAGACACCATATATTTATTGTCTTTAAATTTGATATAGGATCGATAATTTTTGGCAGGTTCTACACGAATACTTTTTCTCTTTGTCGGCGTAGTATCTAAGAGCTTATACTCTTTAAGTGTTGTTAATAGTCTATCCTCATCGACATTATCTACCTGCCGACACAAAATATCATCGGGAAGCAACTCTGAAGAGAGAATCACTTTACCCTGTTTTTTCATCACTTTTTGCTGATTATAATTTGTTTTAAGCGTAATTCTATTTTCACTGACAAAAACAATCTTACCCGTATTTGTGATAGTTAAGCCCTTATAAAAGTTATTAAGATTGATGATTGAATCGTTTTCTTTGAGATACTGTAGCAGTTTTAAAGCTGCTTTTTGATTTTGTTCATAACTGTTTTTTTGCGTCACATCGGGCATAAGGTTAAGATCAGTCACATCCGTAAAGGTAAAAAGCAGTTCATTGTGGGGTTGCGTGTCAAATATATTTAAATAGCGGGCTTTGAGGATTAGGTGGCGGTTTTGACCTTGAAAATTTTTAACAATCACTTGATACGATCGTTCAACTTGGTGCGCAACTTTATAATACCACGAGATCGAACCGCTATAGAGATAGCCCTCTTCTTTTTCAAAAAGGCGGTCAATATCTGTGTGTTTGAGTCTAAAATCACTCTCATTATCCGCATCAAAAAACTCTAAAAAGTTTTCATTGGCTAAAACCAACTTTTTATCCTCAAAAATAGCTACTAATGTATCACCGCCTTCATACTTTTGTAGTATTTCGACCCGTCTTTCATGCTTTATATCAAGAACAAGATCAAGAAGTACACGGCTAAAATACTCAATATTTACCGGTTTTTTTATAAATCGGTACACTCCAAGTTCAATTGCTTGCAAAAGGTGCTCTTTTTCATCGTAGGCCGATAAGATAATAATCTTTTGTTTTGGATTTTTGTGCCGTATCTTTTTTGTCAACTCAATACCGCTGAGTTTTGGCATTTTGATGTCGGTAATAACAATATCCGGAGAAAAGACTTTGTATCTGCTCCATCCCTCTTCCCCATCGCTTGCAGTGTGTACGTGACCAAAGAATTTTTTCAAAAAGGTTTGGACTTTTTTTTGTAAGGGGGTGTTGTCTTCTACAAATAAAACTCGAAAACTTTCTGCTTGTGCTGCAAGTAAAGAAACTACGCTCATAACATACCCCACTTTAATCTTCAACTTTAGGGCACTTCTAAAAACCCTTTACGAGTCATAGATGTGCTCTTGAATTATAACCAAATTGAAATTAAAAGGGATTGTTACGGATCAACTATAGGGTTTTATCCTTTTGCATCGCTTTAATATAAAAATATGCCAAAAGTATCAAAAGCAGCAAGATACCAACGATTATATAGCGCAGATACTCTTTAATAATCTCCTCTTGCCCACCAAGATAATACCCAAGCAGCGCCAACACGCACACCCAGATTCCCGCACCCAATGAGGTATAGAGGCTAAATTGTCCAAGATGCATCTTCGCAAGCCCTGCGGGAAAAGAGATATATTGGCGCACACCCGGGATCAACCTGCCTGAAAAAGTTGAGATATGCCCGTGATTTTTAAAAAACCGCTCCATCTTTGCAAGCCTTTTTTCATCGATAAATAAAAATCTGCTGTAGCGAAGCAAAAAGGCTCTCCCCCATCGCTTAGCGATATAGTAATTAATAAGCGCTCCCGCTAGCGACCCTAAAGTCCCCGCTAGCAGCACATAAAACATATTCATTTCCCCTTTGTACACAAGATACCCCGCAGGTATCATCACCACTTCACTAGGAAAGGGAAAAAATGAACTCTCTAGCAGCATCAAAAAAAATATTCCCCAATACCCCATCCCCGATACGGCATCTAAAATAAAATCTACAATCGCTTGCAAAGTTACACTTTTACCAAATCTTCATAAGTTGTCGGTTTTGGTTTTTCATTGACTAAGTGCTTACTAAACACTTCCACATAATCCCAAAAAGTCTGCTTTGCCGCATCACTGATATCTTGTTTGTCTAAAATCTCCCGCATACACCCAAGCCACTCAAGACGTGCTTTTTCCGGGATAGAAAACTCTTCGTGCATCTTGACCATATCTACATGTCCCATCTGCTGCGTATATGCTTTTGTACCGCCGCATACTTCTACAAAAAACTTCGTATTATGCAGTTTTACTTTCTCAAGCATCGCTTCATCTTGGGGGAAGAAGTTGGAGATATCACTTTCAATCACAAGATCGTAAAAATCACTCATCAACTGATAAAACCCCTCTTCACCCAACTCTTTTAAAAATATCGCATCGGGCTCTTTATAGGGAGGCCTTTGCCCAAACTCCGTAGCGGTAACTTTATAATCCACCATCACACTACTCCTTAAAATTTTTTAAATTATACTTAAAAATACTATAGCCTTTTTAAAGCGTATCCACTGCATTAACGGCTTAAAATTATCTTAACTTTCATATGTTTTGATATAGAGTTCAAAAAGCAATCGATTTTTATCGATAGTATAGATACTTTGATCAAGCTGCTTTATCTGCATCGAATTTTGCATCGTTTGCAAGTCATACTCTGTTTGATTACCGATAAATACTTGATCTTTAGTTTGGGCTACAAGGTTTTCATACATCTTTGCATCCTCTTTACTCAACTGAATCTTTTTATCGATAAACTCCACCTGGCTCATGATATTTTGATACTCGTGTTTGAGTGTCCGTTTTGTATCGTTAAGCTCTACCGCACTTTTAAGATACTCGACTCTATCTCGCTGAATATCATCATACGAATTGAGATTCAGCGGCAACGATACCTTTACCCCGTATGTTTCTTGCGAACTTGGCTGCATCGGACCTCTGTTGTCGCTATCGCTGTACCTTGCCGTCAGTGAAACTTGGGGTAAGTATTTGCTTGCAGTCATGTAGCGTTGGTAGTTTTTGCCCCGTAGTTCACTGTTTTGTGCCAACAGATCGATATTGTTTTCTACATAGTTTTGCTCTGAAACAACCGACAATTTCGGTGCCTTTGCCGTTTTAATCTCTAAATCACTGATCTTAGCAAAGTTGTTTTCTATCTGTGCAAGCGATTGGCGCGCTTCAAGCAGATTGATACTGTTTTCGTTTTTTTCAAGCAATGCACGATCTAGGTCACTGCTATCAACCAATCCCGCCATATACTGCTCTTTTTTTCTCTCAATCTCAATCTCACTGTTTTTGATAAGCAGCTGCAATTTTTGAATCTGTTTTTGCGTTTTTTGATACTCATACAAAAGATCGACCGCTTGGGCTACTAACTCTCTTTTTTGCGCCTCGACCTGCTTGATAGAACTGTCTCGAACGCTGCCCGCGTATTTGATAGAAAAGTAGATACCGCCTGATTGAAACACGGGTTGGTCAATCGATACCGAAGTTGTCGTTGTTGTTTCATCAAGCGTATCATTATGGGTTTTATCGTAACTTAGCATCACCGGATTGATCCAACTCTTTTTTAAAAAATCCGCATCATACTGTGCTTTTTGCTCTTGTAGTTTCAGTGTTTCTAACTTCTCTTGAGATAAAAACTCTTCACTTCCAAGCAGTGCACTGCACAGTAAACTAGATAGTAGATATAGCTTTTTCAAATCTCTCAAACCCCCTATCGATCTCTATTTTACTCACGGTAAGCACCGGCAAAAAGCGCACTGTATTGCGCCCTGATTTTAGCACGACAAGCCCCTGTTCTAAACAGTTTTGCAACACTTGCGATACTATCTCGCCGCTTTTTGCGCGCAATCCTCGCATCAATCCGATCCCTACCTCTTTTTCAAAAAGGTTTGGATACTTTGTCGCAACGGCACCTAATCTATCTCTAAAATACAGCATCGCTTCATCAAGTTTACCGCTTTGTTTATACTCTTGTAAAATATCAAGCACACACAGCCCGGCACGGCAACTGAGATAATTTCCCCCAAAAGTCGATCCGTGATCACCGTATCCAAGCACCTCTTTATGCTTTGTCATCACCGCACCGATGGGCACGCCGCCGCCTAAACCTTTTGCTAGGGTGATGATGTCGGGTTCTATCTCATAAATATTGCTTGCAAGTAACTCTCCTGTGCGATAAATTCCCGTTTGCACCTCATCAACAATCAAAAGCACATCTTTTTTAGCAAGCTCCCTAGCTAACTCTTGAACCTTTTGTTTTTGCAGCGGTTCAATGCCGCCTTCACCCTGTACAAGTTCTATCATCACCGCTACGGTGTGCCCGTCAAGTTGCGTATAGATATCATCAATATCCTCTGCATAGACAAACCCGTCGGGATAGGGACCGAAATAGTTGTGCATACTTTCTTGTCCTGTAGCTTTAAGCGTAGAGATCGTACGTCCGTGGAACGAGTGCTGCAAAGTGATCACTTTGTATTTTTTCGGCTGCCCTGCAACTTCACCGTATTTTCGTGCAATCTTCAATGCCGCTTCATTAGCTTCAGCCCCGCTGTTTGCAAAAAACACGCCCATATCATAACCGCTTAGCTGTACAAGCTGCTTAGCTAGCTTTGCTTGCGGTTCTATGACAAACAGATTTGACACATGAATGATCTCTTGTGCTTGCTTACTAATTGCGCCACTAAGCTTTTCATTCCCGTGTCCGACGCTGCATACGGCTATTCCGCTTCCAAAGTCGATATAATCTTTGCCCGCATCATCAAACAGCACGGAGTTTTTTCCGCTTACGAAGTTGATATTGTTTCTTGCGTATGTATGTAGCACATACTCTTTATCCATTGTATTGATATCCATCATTTCACCTCTATCTTTATTAATTCTCCAAATCGGTATGCATCTGTATCTTCTATGATTATTTGGGCTTTATATGAGCTTAGATGCGTATCATCGGTAGTTTTCCAAATCTTACTAAAGCCTTTTTCATAGTGTTTACCGTTTAGAAACACTTGGCTATGTTCTAACTCATCGGCATTTAAAAAAAGTTCCAACTTACCCTTTGATACATCTTTTACCGTTGCGACCAAAGCCCCTTGATTGACAAAGTCACCTTCACGAATTGCGATACTATCAACCAAACCGCTGAGCACAAACTGTTTTTTCTCAATCGTATCTTCTAAGTTTGCAATGGAGTGTTTGGTAGATTCTTTTTTATCAATGAGCGAAGAGAGCTTTTCTTTGGTAGAAAGGAGTTGGTTTTGCGCATTGACATAGCTGTAAAAGGCACTATCTTTTTCCGTTTGCGGTCTAGTTTCTAAGCTATTTACCCGCTCAAAGTGGGCTTTTTCACGCTTGAGCGATTCCTCTTGATTTGCTACTATCTCTTGGTTGATTTGGATCTGGTTTTGTACCTGCTGTAGTGTTACTTTTAGTGCACGCAACTGCACGGCATCTACGGCACTATCAACTTGCACAATCAAAGTGTTTTGCACCTGTTTTCCCTCAAGTTCACTCTTTACATCCACCACCGATCCGCTTACGGCTGCTTTGATGTCATAGCTTTCAAAGGGTTTAAGTTGTGCATAATGCGTATCTGCAAACATATATGCAGCAGTTAGCAAAATTAAAACTGTTTTTTTCATTCTTTTACCACCTCTATTTTTGTTATAATGATACCAAAAAGTTTGTTAATGAAGATTATTATTACCCTGCTTCTATCAAGCAGCCTACTTTTTAGCCTTGATTTCATTACCGCCGTTTTAAAAGCTAAAAAGGGCGATACCTTAGTGTTTAAAACCGATAAGGTAACGATTTTTTGCCACCCGCACGGTATCTATACGATTGCAAACTTTTTACAAGACGACAACTTTTTAAATGACGCAGAGAAAGAGACACAGTGTCAAAAAGAGCTTCGCAAAATCTTACCCAACATCAACCGAAGATACGCTAAGGAGTTGCGAAACAAGCTGCATCTTGAACAAACCTATTATCTTAGCTCAAAAGACGGCGTATGCAATGTCACGTTTAATGATAGTAAAACCTATTCGCAAATTTTAGTAGAACACGGTTTAGGCGTTATTGCCAAAGGGTTTGAGAGTGAAGATAAGTGGTTTATGTATAGCTTAAACAAAGCCCAAAAGCTTGCCAAAGATCAAAAAAGAGGGATCTGGGCGACCCCCTTTATCTCTACCTGTTTTGAAGCGCTCAAATAATTTAACCTAAATCTTCATTTTTCTTAAAGTGATCATGTTCTACACGAAACTCTTCGATATACTCAATGGCTTCATCTACGCTATCTGTAAGCAAAAAGCTATCAAGGTCGTCTTCTACGATATAGCCCTCTTTAAGCATATTTTCAAACATCCCCATCAGCGGTGCATAAAACTCTTTACCAAAGATAACAACGGGAAAACGCCCCATTCTCCCTGTTTGTACAAGTGTCAGCGATTCAGCCAACTCATCAAGCGTCCCAAAACCCCCCGGCATCACGACAAAAGCAACGGAGTATTTTACAAACGTCACCTTTCTTGTAAAAAAGTAGCGAAAACGAATTCCTAGGTTCACAAAAGGGTTTTGTTTTTGCTCTTTTGGCAAGTCGATATTAAGCCCTACACTGATCTTCGCTCCCTTGCTCCCGGCTTCCATTATCCCGCCACCGCCGCCGGTGATGATAGAATATCCCTTTTGCGAAAGCTTTTGTGAAACTTGCGTAGCTTTTTGATAATAGGGGCTATCTTCTTTTGTGCGCGCACTCCCAAAGATAGAAACTGCCGGAGGAATGGCGTTTAACTCTTCAAACGCGTCGGTAAAGTCTGCCATCACCCGAAACATCCGCCACACATCTTTGTGTCTATTTTTATTATCTAAAAACTCTTTTTCTAAATCATGCATTATTTTCCTTTTTCTTCTTAAACTGCTTTTGGTGTGCTTTTTGTGCTAAAACCTTCAGACGCGCTGCTACTGCGGCGTTGATGGAGCCTTTTTCAAACTCACACACTCCAATCTCTTTGCCGCTTTGCCCCTGCATCAAAAGCTCTATCGCTTCATCGACGCTAGTTACGCCGTAGATTGTAAACTGCTCCTTTTCTACGGCTTGAACAACTTGACTTTTAAGCATCAAATGCTTGATGTTGCCGTGAGGAATGATCACTTTATTATTACGGTGACCTAAGCGCTTACACACGTCAAAAAACCCTTCGATCTTTTCATTGATACCGCCCACGGGCTGCACCTGCCCCATCTGATTGATAGACCCCGTTACGGCAAAGGATTGATCGATAGGGATGTTTGAAAGTGATGAGATAATAGCACATAACTCTGCAAGCGAAGCACTATCTCCCTCGATCTGTCCGTAACTTTGTTCAAACGAAAGCGAGGCACTCATACTCAACACACTCTCTTTAGCGTATTTGTGGCTTAGGTAAGAACTCAAAATCATCACCCCTTTTGAGTGGATCGGACCGCCTAGATCAACCTCTCGTTGAATATCCACCACCTCACCGTGTCCTAAACGCGTCAATGCCGTAATTTTTACAGGTTCACCAAAACTAATATCTCCCATATCAAGCACACTCATCCCATTTATCTGCCCTACGACTGCACCTTGCAGATCAAGCATGATCGTACCCTCATGGATCGCTTCATAGATATTTTCTTGTACCCTGCTTGCACGAAACTCTTTGTGCCCTAAAGCACTCTGGATATCTTCTTTGCTAATTTGCTTTTTATCCCGGGCTAAGTAGCTTGCTTCTTTGATCACATCTGAGAGCAACATGATTTTAGTGGTGAGTTTTTGGCTTGACTCACTCATCCTTGAAGCATACTCGATCACCCGTTCTACGGCTGCTTTTTGAAGCGGTAGTGTTTTGTCTTTGCGGGCAATTTTGGCAATCAGTTTGGCATAGTTTTGCAAACTGTGACTGCTTTTATGGACACTGTCTTCAAAATCAGCACTGATCTTAAACAGTTTTTGAAAATCCTCATCATAGTTATAGAGCATATAATACAGTTGGCGACTGCCTAAAAGCACAATCTTTATCCCTAGCGGTACCTTTTGCGGCTGTAGCGTCACCGTAGCATTAAGCCCCAGCGCATCGCTAAGTGTATCGATCTTAATATTTTTTGCCTCTAGCATCCGCTTTAAACCTTCCCACACATACGGCTGCATCAATACCTTTTGCATATCTAGTATCAAATACCCTCCGTTTGCTAAATGCATCGCTCCGGGTTTAATGTAGTTAAAATCCGTGATTAATGCCCCCATCTGTGACATATACTCAACCACTCCAAACATATTGGTATAGGTGGGATTATCCTCATAAACAACAGGCGCTCCCTTTTGGTTTTTGTTATTGACAAGCAAATTAACGTCATACACGCTAAAATCAGGCTCACTACCGGCAAGTGAAATGATCTGTTCGCTAGAGGAGTCAGAGGGTAAAAAGTCTTTAGCATTTTCTATCATGTCTTTTTGCACAGCGTGAAGGTATGCGGTGATATCTTTATGCTCTTTATATTTTTGCAACAGCTTATCAAAACTGCTCTTCATAGCTTTTTGTGAAATCTGCTTTTCTAATTTTTGCATCCGATCGCTTGCTTCATTACTCCATGAAACTACCTGCGAAGAGACCGTATCGATACGTTCTCGGTATTTTTGTATATTTTCTTTAATCTTCTCTTTTTCTTTATCGCTAAGTTCATTGTACTGCTTTGGTGTCAGCACCTCTTTATCGTTAGTCGGAGAGATGCTGTACCCCTCTTGCGTGTACTCAACAAGCAAGTTATCCTCTTTTGCCTCTTTTATTATCTCAAAAAATGCATCCTCTTGTTTTATCTTGAGCCACTCATCGATATCGCGCTTTTTAAAAAAATACTCATTGGATTTAAACATTGCCGGGATAGCACTTTTTAGATGATCAAGCAGCTTTTTCATATCCTCTTTAAAGCTCTCGCCTTGCCC
>JBNJHJ010000032.1:0-12256 GCA_051748365.1 Campylobacterota bacterium | reverse complement strand
CAAGCTATCCATCTGCTTTGAAACCTGTTGCATATCTTTTGTCGAACTATGGGCTTTATCAGAAGTACTTTGGCTAGTCTGTACGATCTGCTCAATATGCTCAAGCGATTTTTTTAGATCGTTTTCAAGCAGTTCAAGCTCACCCGTGACTCCTGATCCAATCTGAGAGATCGCTTCGTTTACATCCGTTCCCGCAATATGCTTTGTATCACTTTGCATCAATGCAATAGCATTGTTTGTCACCTCTATATTACTATGAAACTCCCCTTTAAAACGGCTACTATCAATCTGGGGATACGCTTTTTTTTGACTTGCTTGTTTGATAGAGTTAGATACGTTATCGGCAAAATCTTCTAACTGTTCTAAAAATACATTGAGTGTTTTTCCAAGTTCTACCATCTCTCCACCGTCATTGAGCTTTTCTAACCGGTAGCTTAACTCCCCCTCTTTGGCTTTATGGATCGTTTGTGAAATCTGTGTTACGGTACCTTGAACTTTTCGGATATTGATAAACATATACCACGCAAGTGCGAAGTTGGCTATGTTGATGATGCGAATAAAATCAAAGCCGTGATAGTATATTTCAATGATCAAAGCGATAGTAAAAATGATCAAAGAGATGATGTTTGCATACTGAATTTTTGAGAGAGATGAGACTGAATTCATACTATTCCTTAAGCGTTTTTAATTATCGCAATTATAGCATATCTAGCAGTGTAATGGGGAGGGTAAGAGCTGGGTAATTTTGAAATTTAACGCAAATAGATGCAGAGTGATTTTATATATAAATTTAATTTATATTGCTATTGATCCCTCCTTAAAGAGGGATCACATTAGCTAGAGGGCTTTGGTGACAAATTTGTTCACTTTTTGGATAAATGAACTTAAATCATCAATCTTCACTCCCTCGTTAAGTTTTGCTTGAGTTAAGATGATATCACTGAGATCTTTTTTTGTCTGCTCATCACTTGTTTTTAATTTTTGGATCATCTCATGGTCTGGATTGATCTCTAAAATAGGTTTAATATCCCCTAAATCTCCCTGACCCATCTGTGCCATCATCTGTTGCATCGCATAGTTTGGATCCTCTTTATCATAAACAATGCACGATGGAGATTTTGTCAAGCGGTTGCTGAGCTTGACCTCTTTGACGCTATCACTTAAAATCTCGCCTATCTCTTTAAGTAGCCCCTCATACTCTTTTTTTGTCTCTTCATTCACATCATCGCTGCTTGCGGCATTGATCGCTTCAATCGGGGTTTTATCATACTCTGTTACCATCGGCATCACGACGCTATCGACTTCGTCACTTAGAAGCAGTACTTCAACTCCCTCTTTTTCATACTTTTCAAGAAGCGGCGAGTTTTTGACCATCGAACTGTTTTCACCTGTTAGATAAAAGATCTTTTCCTGACCCTCTTTCATCCGCTGCTTATACTCTTTAAGCGTTGTGTAGCCATCACCGTGCGTTGAGCGGTACAGCATCAGATCAAGCAGTTTGTCTTTGTTGTCAAAATCGGTATATAGCCCCTCTTTAAGCGCTTTACCCATCTCATCAAAAAACGCTTCGTACGCTTGTCTATCTTTGTCGAGTTTTTTATTCAGTTCACTCAAAATCTTTTTAACCGAAGCTTTTTTGATCTTTTCTAAGATAATATTTTGCTGCAAGATTTCACGGCTAACATTGAGCGGCAGATCCTCTGCATCGATCACCCCTTTGACAAATCGAAGGTATGGCGGCAATAACTCTTTTTCATCATCGGTGATAAATACACGTTTAACATACAGCTTCACACCCGGTTGGTAGTCGACTCGAAACAGATCAAAGGGCGCTTTTGTGGGAACATAAAAAAGTGTTGCATACTCAAGCGTGCCTTCTGCGTTTGTGTGTACATGGAAAAACGGATCGTTGCTATCGTGAGAAAGCTGCTTGTAAAACTCTTTGTAATCTTCTTTTTTGAGCTGTGCTTTATTCATTCTCCAAATCGCAGTTGCTTTATTAAGCTGATACTCTACAACCTTTGTCTCTTTTTCCTTTTCTTCCTCTTTTTTATCCTCTTGACCCTCTTTTACAACCTCTTCCTCTTTGGTTGAGTAGATGGGAAAAGGTACGTGGTTAGAGTATTTTGAGATGATGCTTTCAATTCTAAAGCGATCGGCATACTCATCATCTTTAAGATGCAGCGTAATGGCTGTTCCTTGAGTTTGCTTTGAAGCTTCTTCTATCTCATACTCCCCACTTCCGTCGCTGCTCCACTTATACGCTTTGTCGCTACCTGCTTTTTTAGTAACTACCTCTACCTTATCAGCAACCATAAACGCCGAATAAAACCCGACACCAAACTGCCCGATAAGGTTAGAATCTTTTTTGGCATCCCCGCTTAACTGCTCTACAAACGATTTTGTGCCGCTTTTTGCGATCGTACCTAGATTAGATATCAGGTCATCTTCATCCATCCCGATTCCGTTATCGGCAATAGTAAGTAGCTTTTTATCTTTATCTATCTCAATATCAACGCGCGGAGAAAACTCAAAAGATTTAAAATCCTCATCGGTGAGGGTTTTAAATTTCAGTTTATCAAGTGCATCACTTGAGTTTGAGATTAGCTCTCGTAAAAATATCTCTTTGTTTGAGTACAAAGAGTGAATCATTAAATGTAATAATTGATTAACTTCCGTTTCAAAACTATGTTTTGCCATCGTTTTCTATCCTTTTTCTCTTGATTTTAGCAATCACACTAAAAAAGTGCTAATGAAATTATACAGATTGAGTGGATATTTGTCAAGTTTTGATTTTGTGCACTACCTGTGCACAAAGAGTTAATCCAAAAGCTCCCGTTACTCCCATAAAACTGCCAAGTTCGCTTGAAGCGTTTTCGGTAGAGTATACGGTCAAGAAATCTTCTTTAAAGCCGCTTTGCTTGAGTTCATAACGAAATTTTTTAGCCAGCGGGTCAACACTTGTTTTCCAAATACTTGCTACCTCTATCTTTGTGGGATCAAACTTTCGAGCGCTGCCTGTTGCACTGATGAGTTTATCTGCGCACCTGTGCGCTACGGCGACTTTAGCATCCATATCATCAATTGCATCAAGAACAACATCATAGGGGCTAAAATCAAACGCTTGCACCCACGTAGCATCGATCTTTGCATCGATGGCTTTGACACCTTTTGTTTTGGCAAAATATGCTACCTTTTTTTGCCCCACCGCTTCGCTGCCAAGTTGTCGATTTTGATTTGTCGTATCAAAGCTATCATAATCAACTACCGTAATATCACGCACGCCGCTTCTGTGCAAACACTCCAAACACACGCCGCCGACCCCGCCTACGCCAAGCAGCAGTACCTTTATGTCTTGGAGTCTTTCAAAGTCACGGGGCAGTAGCTGCTTTATTCGCGCGTATCGATCCACTTTTGTAACCCCTCTATCTCTTCATGGCTTGTGAGATTCATCTGAATAGGCGTGATCGAGATATAGTTTTGCTTGATCGCTTCAAAATCACAATCTTTTTTTTCGCTTGGGATCCACTCAAGCGGGTGCAAGCCTATCCAGTGGTATTCTAATCCTCTGGGGTTTCTATGTGTGCTAAGATCATTGCCGTAGATGCGGTGTCCGGCTTTTGTGATCTTGTAACCTTGACACTCATGGGGAACAATGGGCGGGACGTTGATATTTAAAAAGCGTCTTTTAGGCAAGATTACGTCACCGTTTAAGATATCTTTAGCAACTTTATACGCAGCTTGCGCAGCAAGGGTGTAGCCATGCATATGCAGATCTTCACAGCGGCTGTTACATACTTGCGAAATAGCAATAGAAGCCACGCCTTGAAGCGATGCTTCCATCGCCGCTGCTGCGGTACCGCTATACGTGATATCTTCTCCCATGTTGGCTCCTTTATTGATACCGCTTACGATCAGATCGGGAGCTTTTTCAAGCAGTGAGTGCAGTGAAAGGTACACACAATCACTCGGGCTTCCATCATCAAGTTTGAAAAAATCATCCTCAATCTGTACAAAGCGAAGCGGTTTATCTAAAGTCAAGCTATGCCCGCACGCTGATTTATTAATAGTGGGAGCAACAACGATCACTCTTCCTAAAGGCTGCAGTGCCTGCACTAATGCCGTCAATCCATCCGATTCAAATCCATCATCATTGGTTACTAATATCGTTTTCATATGCTCAAGTTCCTTATAATTTTTTGGCTGTGATAATTTGGTTATAATAATACCAAATTTTAGTGACTGAAGGATAATACAATGGATTTTCCGATAACGCCCAAGGGCTTAGAGAAAGTAACCAAAGAGTTAGAATATTTAAAAACAAAAGAAAGAGCAAAGATGGCTGCAGAGATCGATGAAGCCAGAAGCCACGGTGATTTGAAAGAAAACGCAGAATACCACGCCGCAAAAGAGAAGCAATCGTATATGGAAACCCGTATCTTAGAACTTGGTGATATGGTAGGGCGTGCTAAAGTGATCGATCCTTCAAAGCTAGCACACGAGAGAGTAAGCTTTGGCTCAACCGTGATGCTAACAGATCTTGATAGCGATGAAGAGATAACCTATACGATAGTCGGAACGGTAGAGGCAGATCTTGACAAAGGATATATCTCACTCAATTCACCGCTTGCAAAGGAGCTGCTTGGCAAAGAAGAAGGTGATGAAATAAAAGCAAAGATGCCAAACGGAGTGAAACACTACGCGGTTGAAGAGGTTACATACAAAGAGATAGAGGTAGATACAGATGAATATGAAGATTAAAAAATTACATGACGATGCGATTATTCCGCAGTACCAAAGCACAGAAGCCGCAGGATTTGATCTGCACGCTATAGAAGATGTAGTGATAGCACCCGGGCAACGAGTACTTGTAGGTTCAGGACTTGCCGTAGCACTTGAGCATGGGTATGAGTTGCAGATTCGTCCACGAAGCGGACTGGCGTACAAGCACGGTATTACGGTGCTTAACTCTCCCGGAACTGTTGATAGCGATTATAGAGGAGAGGTAAAGGTGCTGCTTATCAATCATGGACAAAGTGATTTTTCTATACAAAAGGGTGAACGCATCGCTCAAGGCGTGATCAAAGAGGTAGTGCAAGCTACGCTTGTGCAGGTGCAGTCGCTTGATGCCACCGATCGTGGTGCAAACGGCTTTGGAAGTACGGGGAGATAAAAATGCAAGTAGGAGTAATAGGAGCTAGCGGATATACGGGATTGGAGTTGATCAAGATGCTGATACAGCATCCAAAGTTTACACTCAGCTATGTCGCAAACTCAGAGGGAGGATGCACGGTTTCTCAGTTGCATCCAAGCTTAGAAGAGATTGTGGATATGGAGGTAGAGATTGCCGATATACGGCGGGCAAATGAGCTTGATCTTGTTTTTTTAGCCCTGCCGCATAAAACGGCATTTTCCTTTGCAAAAGATTTGACGTGCAAAGTGGTTGATCTCTCAGCTGATTATCGTTTGGATGTAGATCTTTATGAAAAGTATTACTGCACTCACGGCGATAAAGAAAATATGAAAAACTACGCATACGGAATGGTTGAGCACAACAGACAAGAGCTGCAGCAAAAAAGCAATGTAGCAGTTCCGGGATGCTATCCAACCGCTACGCTTATGGGATTGTTGCCGTTTAAAGAGTATATAGCAGATGGCAGTGCACTCATCATCGATGCTAAAAGCGGTATCAGCGGTGCGGGAAAAAAGTGCAGTGAAAAAACGATGTTTTGTAAAGATAATGAAAACTTTTTTGCCTATGCACCCCTTACGCACCGCCATACACCCGAGATTGCTAGTAAGCTAGGCGTAGCGATCCAAAGAGTCAATTTTGTTCCGCAACTGATCCCCGTAACTCGTGGTATGGTGTCAAATATCTATATTACGCTCAATAAAGATATCGATGCGCAGCAACTGCTGCAAGAGTTTTATGCCAAAGATGCTTTTGTGCGTGTGCGCAAAGAACCTGTAGAACTTAAAAACGTAGTAGGCACGCATTTTTGCGATATATATGTACAAAAAAATGAAAATATCCTCTTTATCAGCAGTGCAATTGATAATCTGCTTCGTGGAGCAAGTTCGCAAGCCTTAGCGTGTGCAAATATTATTTGCGGTCTTGATGAAAACACCGCACTGCCGCGTATTGCCAATGTCCCTTGAGATTAAAGAGGGGGCTATTTTTGTAAGTGATGCGCATTTTAGCAAAGATAGAGACGCACTTGTGGTGCTGCTTGAAGCGCTAGAAAATGGGCATCTGAAGCCGCCGCAGATATTTTGGATGGGAGATATTTTTGATCTTTTAGTCGGGGATGTCGGCATAACAAAAAAGCGCAACGCATCTGTCATAAAAAGAATGAATGCGCTAAAGATGCCGCAGTACTATTTTGAGGGAAATCATGATTTTAGACTGCAAAAGGTGTTTGATGCTATCACCGTAATCCCGCGCAAAAGACAGCCGCTTAAAGCATCGCTTCAAGACAAAACGGTACTGCTAGCTCACGGTGATATCTTTACACCGAGGTTGTATGACTTTTATATCAAAACAGTATCAAATCCGTTGGTGCTAAAAATTCTTAACTTTTGCAATATTAAAAACGGTATTAGTGATAAAATCATGAAATATAACAATAGTAAGAACCTGTGTAAAAAGATGAAAAATTTTGATACAATTGTTGGCAAGCGTATTGATATATACAAAAAACTTGGAGCACAGATCGTTGTTGAGGGGCATTTTCATCAAAATGTAATCACTAAAAAAGAACAAGAGGATATTTTATATATCAACTTGCCCGCTTTTATATGTAATCAAAGTTATTTTGTTGTAAAATTAAGCAAAGACCCGCAATTTGTAGAGCAGAAGTTAAGGAGAGGTGATGGCTAAAGATGATAAAGCCTTAAAAGTTGGATCCAATGAGATGGAACTTGTTGATTTTAGAATTTTTAAGCAGGTTGGAGATCGGATTTATGAGGGTATCTACGGCGTTAACGTAGCAAAGGTAAAAGAGATAATTAAGATGCCTAAGTTAACGGAACTTCCCGGAGTGCCTGATTTTATCGAAGGGATTTTTGATCTAAGAGGCGTGGTTATTCCGGTTGTGGATTTAGCAAAGTGGATGGGTGTAGAAGTTCCAAAAGATAAAGAGAAAAACAAACGGGTGATTATTGCAGAGTTTAATAATATTTTTGTTAGTTTTGTCGTTCATGAAGCTAAAAGAATACGGCGCATTAGCTGGGGTGATATAGAACCTGCAAGTTTTAGTAGTGGAGACGGGGCTTTTGATAAAAGCAAGATCACCGGTGTTACAAAGATAGAAAATGATGACGTACTGCTTATTTTAGACCTTGAAAGCGTGGTGGCAGAACTTGGACTGTATCATCAAGAGGTTGATGATAATATAGAAGTAGAAAAGTTTAACGGGTTTGCGCTAGTTTTAGATGATAGTCCCGTTGCTAGAAAATATGTAAAATCGGCACTTGAGAAGATGGGCTTTACCGTTATTGAGGCAAATGACGGGGTAGAGGGCTTGCAAAAACTTGATGAGCTTCATAAAAGTTACGGCGATGCAATTCATAAAAACGTCAAGATTATCGTTTCAGATGTAGAGATGCCGCAGATGGATGGATTTCACTTTGCAGCTAACGTAAAAGATGATCCGAGATTTTCACGTATTCCTGTTGTGTTTAACTCATCAATCAGTGATCATTTTAGTGAAAATAGAGGTCAAGAAGCCGGTGGAGAAGCATATCTTGTGAAGTTTGAGGCAAGTAAGTTTTATGAAGAGATTTCAAGAATAGTAAAAGCTCATGTAAATGACTAGGTAAGGATGTGATATGGATGATATGCAAGATATTTTAGAAGACTTTTTAGTAGAAGCATCAGAGTTAACCGAACAACTTGATGAAGATCTCGTGCAGCTTGAGGAAAACCCCGAAGATAAAGAACTGCTCAATAAGATCTTTAGAGTTGCACACACGGTAAAAGGATCAGGGTCGTTTTTAAACCTTGATACGCTAACGCACTTAACACACCATATGGAAGATGTGCTCAACAAGGCAAGACACGGGGAGCTTGTGATTGATGCAGATATCATGGATGTGGTTTTTGAATCGATCGATTTGATGAAGGGTCTGCTTGAGCAGATTCGAGATACCGGAAGTGATCAAGGAGGCATCGATGTCAGTGAGTGTGTTATTAAGCTTGATAACGTACTTAAGGGTAAAGATGTAGATGAAGAGCCTGCTACAGCCGATACTGCAAACGCCGATGATCAAAATAGCTCCGGCGATGAGGGGGAAACTAAAAATTTAGATCCCGTAGCTTCAAAAATTGAGGAAGAAGCGGCTGATTTTGATCCTGAGCAGATGAGTGAAGATGAGGTTGAAGCCGAGATTGAAAGATTGCTGCAGGTAAGGCAGGAAGAGGATAAAAAGCGAAGAGAAGAGAAAAAAAAGAAAGAGGGCGCTTCTAAAGAGCAAGCGCCAAAACCTGCTCAAGAGACAAAACCTGTAGCGCAACCTGAAAAATCCGGTGCCGACAACGATGCAAAAGCACCGCCAAAGAAAAAGGTGACGACTGTTGAGCAGACGATCCGTGTAGATGTGAGTCGGCTTGATCACTTGATGAACCTTATCGGCGAACTTGTGCTTGGGAAAAACAGACTTTCAAAGATCTATGATGATGTAGAAGAGCGGTATGAAGGGGAGCAGTTTTTAGAAGAGTTAAGCAATGTCGTGTCGGGAGTTTCAGTCGTGACAACCGATCTGCAAATCGCGGTGATGAAAACACGGATGCTGCCTGTTGGAAAGGTATTTAACAAATTTCCGCGAATGGTGCGTGATCTTTCAAGAGAGCTTAAAAAAGATATCGAACTTGTTATTAGCGGGGAAGAGACGGAGCTGGATAAATCGATCGTTGAAGAGATCGGTGATCCGCTTGTGCATATTATCCGTAACTCGTGTGACCACGGAGTGGAAAAACCCGCTGATCGTGTACAAGCAGGGAAATCCGAAAAGGGAACCGTGCATCTTAAAGCGTACAATGAGGGCAACAATATCATTATCGAAATTGCCGATGACGGTAAGGGACTTGATCCTGATGTATTGATCAATAAATCGCTTGAAAAAGGGGTTATCAATGAAAAAGAAGCAGACCGTTTAAGTGAAAAAGAAGCGTTTGCACTGATCTTTAGACCGGGTCTTTCTACTGCTGAAGCGGTGACAAACGTTTCAGGTCGCGGGGTTGGGATGGATGTTGTGAAAACCAACATCGAAAAGCTTAACGGGATAATCGATATCGATAGTGAAAAGGGTAAAGGAACAACGATAAAGTTAAAAATTCCTCTAACTCTTGCTATTATCCAAGCCCTGCTTGTCAATGTTCAAGAGGAGCTATTTGCGATTCCTCTTTCATCGGTGCTTGAGACGGTACGTATAACTAGTGAAGAGGTGAAGTATGTTGAGGGTAAAAGTGTGCTACGACTTAGAAATGAAGTGTTGCCGCTTGTGCATATTGCCGATATTTATGATGTAGATCGTACCTATGATACCGGGGAACACGCATATGTGGTCATCATCGGATTAGCAGAGAAAAAACTTGGACTTATCGTTGATGAGTTGATCGGTCAAGAAGAGATTGTTATTAAATCTCTCGGTGAATATATCAAAGGAATAGACGGGATTGCCGGAGCTACCATTCGAGGCGACGGGAGAGTGACGTTGATTGCTGATGTGGGTGCTTTGATGGATATGTCAAAAGATGCCAGTTCGCGCGCTAAAGATGCAATGGAAAGCAGCACTGCAGCAAAGAAAAAAGAGCAGCCTAGTGATTATAAGATTTTGATAGTTGATGATAGTAAAACCGATAGAACGATCATGAAAAAATCTATTGAACCCCTTGGAGTGAAGTATGAAGAAGCGGTAAACGGGGAAGAAGCACTCAATAAGCTCAAAGATAATGATGCTGATTTTGATGCGGTACTTATTGATATCGAGATGCCGCGAATGGATGGATATACACTTGCTAATGAGATCCGTAAATTCAATAGATATAAAAACCTGCCGCTTATTGCCGTAACTTCAAGAACGAGTAAATCAGATAGAATGCGCGGGGTTGAAGTTGGGATGACTGAATACATCACCAAACCGTATTCATCAGATTATTTAGCAAATGTTGTAAAACGAAATATCAATCTGCCTTAGGAGTTGAAGATGAATGAAAAGATGGAGCAAGTACTAAAAAAACAGAGACAGCAGATGGATGATCCAAGGGCTGAAGATAATGATGACGTGATCCAGTTGGTAGGATTTGTTGTCGGCGAAGAGGAGTTTGCCGTACCGATTCTTTCGATCAAAGAGATCATTAAGCCTCTTGATTATACAAGAGTGCCTAAAACCCCTTCATACGTACTGGGTGCGTTTAATATGCGTGGAAGTGTTTTGCCGCTAGTTGATCTAAAAAATAAGTTTGGAATGCCTGCTACGAAGTTTAACGATGATACACGAGTCATTGTACTGAAAAACGATAATGATGAGCAGGTAGGATTTGTTATTGAAGAGTTAAGCGAAGCGATCCGTATAAAAGAGGGTGATATCGAGCCGGCTCCCGAAGGATCGGGGAAAGATAACCTAATCTATGGAGTAGGAAAAAAAGATGATCGCTTGATCACTATCTTGCGTGTAGATTCGCTACTGAAAAGAGACTTTTAATTCATAGAGCTTTCATTTTGGTATAATTACGATTATTATCAAAATGAGGCTACTAGATGGATTATACAAAAGAAGTTGCACTTTTAAAAAACTACGCATACCACTACTACGTACTTGATGATCCTATTGTTACCGATGACGAGTATGATAGGCTGTATCACCAAGTCTTAGCATATGAACAAAAAAACCCCGATATAATAGACCCAAACTCTCCGACGCAACGAGTAGGAGGATATATCCTTGATAAGTTTGACAAAGCAAAGCACAAAAGCCGTATGTGGAGTATGGAAGATGTGTTTGACGATGCGCAACTGTTTCAATGGATTGAGAGAAACTCATTAGATGCGCAAATGTTTTATATCGAACCCAAATTCGACGGAGCGAGTTTGAATCTGATCTATGAAGGCGGAAGGCTGATCCAAGCGATCACTAGAGGTGACGGAGAGATTGGTGAAGAGGTGACAAATAATGTCAAAACTATCCCCTCAATCCCTTTGGAAATTGCGCACAAAGAGCCCATCGAGATTCGCGGGGAGATTGTGATTCCGCTTTCACGGTTCCAAAAGATTAATGAACTGCGCGCAAAAGAATCAGAGAGCCTTTTTGCAAATCCGCGAAATGCCGCAGCGGGAAGTTTACGCCAACTTGATAGTAAAATCACTGCTCAAAGAGGATTAGTCTTCTATCCTTGGGGAATAGGGCAAAACAGTTTAAAACAAAACTCCCTGTATGAGCAGATGGAGTATATCTACTCTTTGGGATTTAAAAAACCCTTTATGCGAACGCAAGCAACAAAAGAGGGTATTAAGCGTTGTTATGAATCGATGATTAAAAGCCGCGGCAGCCTTGATGTGATGCTTGATGGGATGGTGGTTAAAGTTGATGATGTTGTTTTGGCAAAAGATCTGGGAAATACGGTTAAAAACCCACGCTGGATGGTTGCTTATAAGTTTCCTGCCGTTGAAAAAAGCACGCAACTTCTTGATATCACATTGCAAGTAGGGCGAAGTGGGGTGGTTACTCCCGTAGCGGTACTAGATCCTGTTAATATCGAAGGTGTAGTGGTAGAGAAAGCGACTTTACATAACTTTGATGAGATTGAGCGCAAAGATATTCGTATCGGCGATAGCGTGGTTATTATCCGAAGTGGCGATGTGATACCAAAGATCATTAAAGCGCTAGAGAAAAAAAGAAACGGCAGTGAAGTGAGGGTACAAAGACCTAAAAAGTGTCCGGTGTGTGAGAGTGAACTGCTTGATGAGGGTGCTTTGATCAAGTGTCAAAACCTCTCATGTAGTGCGCGAGTGGTCAATGCAATGAGTTATTTTGCAAGCAAGGGGTGCATGAATATAGACGGGCTTGGTGAGCGTATCGTGAAGCAACTCTATGAAGCAAAATTGATACAAAATATCGTTGATATCTATAGATTGACAAAAGATCAGCTGCTAAATCTTGAAGGGTTTAAAGAAAAAAAAGCAACAAACCTATTAAGAGCGATCCAAAAGAGCAAAGGGTGTGAGTGCTACCGCTTTATCAACGCTTTAGCCATTGA
>JBNJHJ010000031.1:0-12308 GCA_051748365.1 Campylobacterota bacterium | reverse complement strand
TTTTCTTTGGGGATTTTGTACGTATGTACTAAATCGTTGATTTTTTCCATAAACTCACTAATAATAAGCGCTTTTGGTGAAAGATTGATAAACAATACTCCCCCGTAACCTGTTTCTATGACTTTGGCAAACGCTTTTTCAATCACGATATAATCCATTTGGTGCACCACACCCAAACTCTCTGCCGTTTGGATAAATTCACCCGCATTCATCGGCGCATCCCCGTATGATTTTATCCGCATCAGTACCTCATTGATCTCAATACTGTCATTGCTTGCGTTCATTATGGGTTGGAAGTGGGGGATGATATTGCCGTTTCGCACCGCATCAAGGACAAGCATCGATTTATCTTCACTTTCTTGATGGATCGATTCAAGTTCATCGCTGCTTGGCGTTCTCACGGCATTTTTACCCTCGTTTTTTGCCTTATACATCATCGCATCGGCGACGTTAAACAGCTCTTGGGCATTTTGCGCATGATCGGGATAGCATGCGATTCCTATGGAGATCGTTACGTTAACAAGTGTTCCATCAGGTGCTTGGAGTTCAAAGTTTTCAATAGCGCCAAGGAGTTTGCGTGAAACCTTGTATGCTTCTTCGATATCGCACTCAGGCAGTATCAGCGTAAACTCATCCCCGCCGTATCTTGCGCCGATATCTTCAGCGCGTTTATTCTCTTCAAGCAAATTAGCAAACTCGATCAAGAATCGATCGCCAAAGGCGTGCCCGAAATTATCATTGATCGGTTTAAAATTATCACAATCGATCACAAGTAGCGCAAACTCATACTCATGGCTGTGGGCTCTTTTGATCTCATAATCAAGCAGATCTCGAAACACTCTTTGGGAAAACATCTTTGTAAGCGGATCTCTTGTTGCATAAAACTCTAAGTTTTCGGTGTATTTATGGATCGCTTTTACCGAGCCTACAAGGTTTAAAAGCGTGGTTAAAATCGAGTCGATGACGATATGATAGACGCTATCTTTTGTAGAATCAGCTTGCAATCCAAGCCCGACGATCCCACCGATTTTTGGAGTATCAAGCAAGATTGATTTTGCTTCATGCTCAATCTCCTCTTCACTAATAGAATTAAGGCAGCTTCCGGCGTTGACGATGGTGTGATTTATTTGTGCTTGCGTTGCAATTTGGTGGTGTTGGATAATCATCTGTTTGGTTAATCTCTCAAGATACTCTTGAATTTGGGGTTGGGGGCGTGCAAGCCAAAAAATTTCGATCTCATAGAGCTCATCTTCGGTTTTAAAGATCGTAATCAGACAATATACGGGCAAGACTTGATTGATATCATTGAGCAGATCTTTAATATACTCTTTCCAATCTTTAACCACTTCTGAGGTGATGATGAGTTTATCAAGCAGCTTTACTTCAAACTCTAAGATATTTTTATCAACGGCAACCTCTTTGAGCTTTTGACTCAGTGTCGTCACCTCATGCATCATCGTATCAAACTCGACAAAACTTTGCTTGACATTGGTCGTATCAAGATTTTTAAAATCTTTGACGGAGTTGATATTTTTGATCTTTTTGTTAAACGCTCCGATAGAGTTATCGATCTTTTTAAGCAAGTGTTTTGAGATAAGGTAGGTGACTAAAAACATAAGCGGTAAAATGATCAAAGAAAAAAGCAGGTAATTGTTTTTTGTCTGCTGTACCGTTTGGCTAAAATCATAATTAACCTCTACGGCTCCCAAAACATCACCGACTTGTGCATTGGTATGGCAACTAAGACACTCATTAGAAGCAATGATGGGGGTAATGAGATCAAGAGAGTGTGATGTGGAGTGTTCAAACCGTTTTGCAGTGTCAAAAACTTGCTGTATTTTTGCGTTAAAGGGTGCTTGTTCTATCGATCCGTACAATTGCTCTACAATCTCTCCTCTATAGATAGCTACATCATATGAGGAGTTGGAAAATGAATCTTGCGTACTTTGGACAAAGCTTTCTAAATCTTCTCGCGACCACCCTTGGCGCATCACTTGATACATCGAGCCAAAGACCTGTTCGGATACGGCATTTGCTAACTGTTTGTTCTCTTTGATCGTCAAAGAGGTGTGTAGGTAGGAGGAGAAGATATAATAAAGAATAAACATTGCAAAGGTGATAGCGATCATTGAAAAGCGAAAATAGTTTTTAAGTGTTTTAAATTGCATAAAAAGCCCCGAGTATAAAAATGAATCTCTATTTTATCACATTTTAGGGCTTTCTTTTACTTTTTTCAAACTCTTTTGCTCGCGTAGCACCCTCAAAAAGTACAAAATCACGCTCTTTGTAGTTAAAAAGCAAGGTGATATCGTTGACTTCGTATTTGCCGATTTGATAACTTTGCACAGATCCGTAAAGCATGTAGCCGATCTTTTTTGGAAAGATAAAGCTTGAGATTGCACAGAGTGATAGAGTTACAAACAAAGTAACGGCTAATTTTTTGGGAAGATAAAAAACAAGCAGCGTAGGGATGAAAAAAAACAGATAGATCCATGGCTGCATGATCATAAAGAGGGGATTAAAAAACATTTTAATCCCGTATGCTTCTAAGTAGCCGGCCTTGAGCCCTACGATAAAGATAAAATTAAATGATAGGGCAAAAAGGAGCGCAGCTGCAAATTTCATTATTTGTAGCTTTGAACAAACTTTTCTATCCGCTTGATCCCGGCTTTGATCGTATCAAGATCAAGTGCGTAGCTAAATCGAAAATACCCGTCAGCCCCAAATCCTAGTCCCGGAACGGTAGCTACACCGACCTCTTCTAGCATCTTTTGACAAAACTTCATCGAATCGGGCTCTATGGCTTTACAGTTAACAAAAAGATAAAACGCTCCATGGGGTTTGACCACACTTAGTCCCTCAATAGCATTAAACATCTCTACAGCTACGTCACAGCGCTGTGCAAAGGTTTTACGCATCATCTCAATCTCATCATCGACACTGCCATCAAGTGCAGTCACTGCTGCTTTTTGCGTGATAGAGTTGATGTTTGATGTGGATTGGCTTTGGAGTGAATTGATCGCTTTGATAAGTTTTTTGTTTTTGCATGCCATATAGCCAAATCGCCATCCCGTCATCGCAACGGATTTACTCAGCCCGTTTACGGTGATAGTTCGTTGTAGCATATCGTGGTTGATGCTTGCAACGGCGGTAAAATCTACGTCAAAAACTAACTTTTCATACATCTCATCACTAACGATTTTGATAGCGGTGTCTTGTAAAACTTCCCCGAGAGCTTGGAGTTCTTCTTTACTGTATACCGCACCTGTAGGGTTTGACGGTGTGGTGAGGATCAATATTTTTGTTTTTGGCGTGATGGCGTCTTTGAGTTGCTGTGCAGTGATTTTAAAACCGCTTGAATCATCGGTGTTGATAACAACGGGTACCCCTTGACTGTATTTAACAAGTTCGGGATACGTAACCCAATACGGAGCGGGAATGATCACTTCATCGCCCTCATCAAGTAAAGCTTGAAAGATATTAAACAGCGTATGCTTGGCGCCGTTGTTGACAATGATCTCATCACGTTCATATTCAAGGTTGTTTTCTCTTTTGAGTTTGCCTGCTATGGCATCTAAAAGCTCAGGAATACCGGCTACGGCGGTATATTTTGTAAATCCCTCATCGATCGCTTTTTTTGCCGTATCTTTTATCTTTTGCGGCGTGTCAAAATCCGGTTCCCCGGCACTAAAACTTAATACATCTTTACCTTGGGCTTTAAGGTCTCTTGCAAGTGAAGAGATCTTAATCGTCAACGATTCAGATAGAACCTGTACTCTTTTTGATAACATTTAATCCCCTATATATGATAATTGATGCCATATTGTACCAAAATTATGATATAATACGGGCTTAAGGCTACAAACCACTTACTTGATAACAATTTCTTACAAAAAAAGTTTAAAAACTTCGATTAGAGACTCAAAATCAAGACTTAACGATATACAACTGTTAAAACTGTTTTGTAGTCAAATCTAAAAAAAAGTGAAATAGAATATGGAAGAAAAGAAGATAGAAAAAGAGGAGTTAAAGGTCACGTTTGATTCGTTTAACTTTTCAAAAGAGATCAGTTCAGGTGTACAAAAAGCGGGATTTAAAGTAGCAAGTCCGATTCAAGCAATGGCAATTCCACTTGTTCAAGCAGGAAACGATATCATTGCACAAGCGCATACAGGTACGGGAAAAACGGCAGCATTTGGACTGCCTATTATGGATATGATGGATAATGAAGGGTTTGGTACAGAGTGTTTAGTGATCACTCCAACAAGAGAGTTGGCTAACCAGATCAGTGACGAACTCTATCGATTGGGAGCGGACAAAGGGATCAAAACCGCAACAGTATACGGTGGACAATCGTATAACTTGCAGCGAAAAAGAGTAAACGGTGCTGCTAACGTAGTCGTAGCTACTCCGGGAAGATTGTTGGATATGCTTAGCAAGGAGCAATTTAAAGATTTTAACCCCCGATTTGTCGTACTTGATGAAGCTGATGAGATGCTAAACATGGGATTTTTAGAAGATGTCAAAGAGATCTTTACCTACTTGCCGCAAAATAGACAAACACTGCTGTTTTCTGCAACGATGCCAAAAGCGATCGTAGGACTTGCCAACTCGATCTTGGTAGAGCCTAAGATGGCAACGGTAACAAAAGAAGAAACGACCAATAAAGATATCAGTCAAGAGTTTTACGTGATTGAAGAGCATGAAAGAGATGACGCGATGGTGCGACTTTTAGATGCGCTTAATCCCGATAAATCGATCATCTTTTGCCGTATGAAAAAAGAGGTTGATAGAGTCAGCGAAATGCTCAATGCCAAAGGGCACTCTTCGGTAAGTTTGCATGGGGATATGGAGCAAAGAGAGCGTGATAAGATGATCGGGAAGTTTAAGAAAAACGAAGCCGATATTTTGGTTGCAACGGATGTGGCAGCGCGTGGGCTTGATATTAGTAACGTCAGTCACGTATTTAATTATCATATCCCTTTTGATCCTGAAAGCTATGTCCATAGAATCGGTAGAACCGGTCGTGCGGGACAAAAGGGCTTGGCAATTACGCTTGTAACGCCGCTTGAATACAGAGAGTTGACCTCTATCCAAAAAAAGGTTAAAAGTTCACTCAAGCAATCGTTTATCCCAACGGCAAAAGAGGTCGGCAGTAACAATACGAAGAAGTTAGCGCAAAAGATTAAAGAGCAGCATATCGATGAGAATGCAAAAGAGATTTTTGAACTGCTTAAAGACGATATCGATGCAACGCAGCTTACGTTTAAGCTGATCTCAATGGTACTTGATGATTCAAAATTCAGCGGTCCGGAAAAGATCGGGATGTCGGCACAGAAGTTTGAATCGATGCTTAAAGATTTGCAAAACAAAGATAAAGCAAAAAGAAACTCACGAAGTAGAAATAGAAGAAGACCTTCAAGAAATAGAAATTCGGGAAGTTCTAACGGACAAAGACGAAGATAAAAACAAGAGCCAAATCCCTTTGGCTCTTTGCTACACTTTTGCTACGAAAGTGTACTACCATAGCAGCAAAACTCACAAAGGGTGCTTCACATGACAAAAGTAGTAATTATAGGCGGTGGATACGGCGGTTTGAAAGCTGTAGGCAAGCTGGCAAATAGAGGCTTAGATATCACCCTTATCGATCAAAACAATTACCACTACTTACAAACCGAAGCGTATGATTTTATTGCCAATAAGTGTAACATCTCGGATATGACGGTAGATATCGCTTCTTTTTGCAAAGGATATGATGCAACTATTAATTTTGTCCTTGATAGTGTTATCTACATCAACAAAACCGCAAACTCAGTCACTTGTGAAAATGGAAGCTATGAGTATGATTATCTTATTATCGCAAGCGGCGCAAAAACAAATTTTCCCCATTTCATCGATGGTTTGTTAGAATACTCAAACGGTGTGAAAACGCTTGTGCGCGCACTGGAGTTTAAGCAGCGTTTTGAAAACACTATTTATAACTACATCAAAAATCGTCAATCGTGCAGCATGCAAAGCTTTAATATCGTCGTAGGCGGAGCAGGGCTTTCGGGAGTGGAGATCGCTGCTGAAATGAACTATATTTTAAAACAGTACCTTAAAGTCATCGGGATGAAGTGCGAAGGCTTTACCATCACGCTTATCGATGCAGCGCCTTCGATACTGCCGGGGATGGATAAAAAGGTGATTGAGTTTACGCAAAAGCGGTTGCAGGAATTGGGCGTCAAGCTTTTAGTCAACTCCTTTATCTCCAAAGTAGAGCCAAATTCACTGAGCTTGCAAAGCGGAGAGGATATCCCCTTTGATTTTATGATCTTTACCGGCGGTATCGAAGCGATGAATCTAGGAGCGCAAGAGGGGGAGGTTAATCGATTTGGGCAGTATGTCGTTGATGATTATTACCGTATCAAAGGCAGTGACAATATCTTTGCAATCGGCGATGTCGCACAGATCAAAGACGGTGATACGATCATTGCGCCTACTGCTCAAAGTGCCGAACAGGGAGGAATTTTTTGTGCGGGAAATATCCTACGCCGTATTAAGGGGCAAAAGATGCAAAAAAGATTGCCCAAAATCTATGGATACTTTATCGCTCTTGGCGGTAAATATGCGGTGGGGACACTATTTGGAAGAGTGGTGATCAAAGGATATAGTGCGTACCTACTCAAACGCTTTATCACTGTTTTTTACAAAAAACTGTTAAAACGTAAGGTAGAAAAAGGGTACGAGGCTTAAGCTTCGATCAAAGCGTTTGCAAGGGTAAAGTTATTTGCCGCCATGAGGTGGCATTTGCCGTGTTTTGTTTTGATCCCTTCATACACTTCATGCGAAAGTGCAAAGCCGTCTTGATACTCATCTTTTGAGTGCTCTAAAATCTCAAGCCACCTTTGCGGGATATTGGCGCCGGGGACTTTATTGTGCAAAAAGTTTGCTGTTTTAAACTTCACGATCGGAAACGATCCGATAATAAGCTCCCCCTCACAACCGCTTTGCTTTTTTGCCTCTTCAAATATCTCAAGTAGCGGCTCGATGTGATTTTTATCAAAAAGCGGCTGCGTGATGATAGCAATCGCTCCTGCTTGCAGCTTTTTAACCATCTTTTTTAGCAGTTGCTGCTTTTTAGAGATATCACTTGGGGATACGGCAAGTCCATAGATATGATTTGGGGCTACTTTCAAAGGTTTGTCTGCTAAATCAACGCCGCTGTTGAGCTTGGCAATGATCTTTAAAAGCAGGGTCGCATCTCCCTCAACTACTGCTTTGGGATTGGGTTGATCGCTCATCTTTGCACTATCTCCGGTGAGTGCTAGGATCGTTTTGATATCAAATTCATTAGCCCCTAAAAGATCTGATTGCAGTGCAATTGAGTTTTTATCACGCATACTCATAGTTGCAATAACGGGCTTTTGCAACGCTTGCTGGATCTTGATTGCAGCAAAAAGCGAACTTTGTTTGAGCTTAGAAAGCGGGCTGTCGGTGGTGGTGAAGGCATCTACCTTTTGATGCAGCGATAACTCTTGAATCGATTGGATCAACTCTTTTGAACTTGCCGTGTGTCCCGGAGTGGTTTCAAGGGATAAAAAACGGTTACTTTGTAATTTTTCTATAAATGTTTCAAACATAACATACCTATATAATTTTTGTCTAATTATACCAAAAAGGGTTGAAACTCTTTGGATGTGATATGAGACACAAATGATACTTTGATCTGCTATGATATTGCAATAGTAGTCTATTCACAAAGGCAGCGATCAAATGAAACGTTTTTATCTTTATATTTTTATCTCTATATTCTTTACTTTTGCCCATGCAAAAGAGTTAACTCCCGTCTCGGTACAGTTTCAGTGGCTGCATCAGTTTCAATTTGCCGGATATTATATGGCAAAGCATAAAGGCTTCTATGAAGATGCGGGGCTAGAGGTTCAGCTGAGGCAGTGGCGTCACGGTATCGATATGAATAAAGCGGTCTTGCAGCAAGATGTAACTTTTGCCGTATCAAGACCCAGTGCGATCATCGAGCGTGCAAATGGTGCATCTATCGTTGCTCTGTATGCGACTTTTCAAGCTTCACCGCTTGTGTATATGAGTTATAGCGGCAGCGGCATCAATACGTTATATGATTTTGTCGGCAAACGGGTAATGACGACCAATGATATGAATATCGACGCATCATTGATCGCGATGTTGCAATCAAAGGGGATCAATATCGACAGTATGGTGATGCAACCTCCCTCATTTGATGTTAACGATCTTATAGAGGGAAATACCGATTTGATCGTTAGTTATGTAGGAAACGAACCGTATGATTTGGCGCAAAGAGGCTACACTCCAAAGGTATTTGACCCAAAAGATTACGGTTTTGATTTTTATAACGATATTCTCATCACTTCCCAAGAGTTTGCTCAAAACAATACACAAACGGTCAAAAATTTTAAAGAGGCGAGTTTAAAAGGGTGGGAGTATGCCTTTGAAAATATGCAAGAGAGTGTGGATCTAATCTACAAACATTACAATACCCAAAACAAAAGTAAAGAAGCGCTGATGTATGAGGCCAAGGCTTTAAAAGAGTTAGCGTATAGAGGAGTAGAAAAGATAGGGCATATAGACCCTGCAAAAATTCAACGAACGCATGATGTGTATAAAGTGATCGGCGTTACAAGCAACAGCCTTGATGTTGATGGATTTATATTTGATAGAGGCGGGTATGAGTTTGGTTTTAATGCAAAAGAGCGTGCTTATTTGCAAAATAGTACAATAAAAGTGTGTACAAACCCCGATTTTACGCCTATTGAGTTTAAAAACTCGCAAGGAAAGGTAGAGGGGATATCTATAGATGTACTCAAACTTGTGGCTCAAAAACTAGGAGCAAAGCTTGAATTTGTACATACTCAGAGTTGGAGTCATTCATTAGAGGCATTGCAAAACAAAGAGTGTGATCTTTTACCTTCGGCAAGTTATACAAAGGAGCGTTCACAATATGCTCTTTTTACAACACCCTATCTCTATCTTGATCTAGCCATCTTGACTAAACGCGGCGAACCGTTTATCTCAAATATTCAAGATTTAGAGGATAAAAAGGGAGTGCGCAAAGAGGGGTCGGCGATTGTTGCGTTGCTTGATACCTATTACGATATTGAGCTTGATACGGTGCCGACACTAGAAGATACGTTTAAATCCGTAGCAAAAGAAGATGCCTATTTTAGCATCGCAACGCTACCTGTTGCTTCATACTATATCCAAAAATATGGACTTGGAAATCTTCAGATATCGGGGTATCTGCCTACAAAGTATGAACTTTCTATGGCGGTAGCTGCGGATAAACAGTTGCTTTTTAGTGCTTTGCAAAAAGGGCTTAATGCAATTGAGCAAAAAGAGTATGACCGTATTAATAAAGAGTGGACACAGTTTCATATTGAGCAAAAACAAAACTACTCCTATCTCTATAAAGCGGCGTTGGCTGTAGGTGCGGTGTTTGGATTGATCTTTATCTACATCATACTTTTAAGAAAAGAAAAGAAAAAAGCCCAACAAGCGGTCAATGAAAAAAACGAATCATATGAGCGTTTAAAGCTTGCCCTTGATATTGCAAAGCTTGCGACTTTTGAGTGGAATGTTATAAATGATAGCGTTAAGTTTGATGATCGATTACTGCATCTGTTGCCACTGAAACAGGGATGCAGATTAAAAGAGTTTATGCAGATTGTACAATCAGATGCAAAGAAGATGCAAGAAAATATAGATGCAGTGATACAGAGTGATAAAGCGATAAAAAGTGATCATTTTATCGCTACCAAAGAGGGTGTGCTTGCTTATATGAGCATCAGTGTAAAAGTGATCCAAAGAACACGTGCAAACCATGCGATGAAGTTGGTTGCGACACTGCATGATATGAGTGATTATAAACGCTTAGAAGAACAGCTTTTGCGGGCAAAAAATGAAGCACAAAGCGCTACAAAAGCAAAATCTAACTTTTTGGCAAATATGAGTCATGAGTTGCGCACACCGCTGAATGCGATTATGGGTATGAGTTATCTTATCAAGCAAGGAACACTTGATAAGATGCAAAAGGAGCATCTGCAAAAGATCGAGGGAGCTTCAAATAGTTTGCTCACAATCGTAAACGATATTATCGACTATACCTTGATAGAAAATGGAGCCATTGAGGTAGAAAGGGGTGCGTTTAATTTAGAAGATGTGATCCACAGTGTGTACGCACAAGTGTATAAAACTGCACAGAAAAAGGGATTAAAGCTTGAGATTCGCTACGACAAAGAGTTGCCGAAAAACTTTTTCGGCGATAGCCATCGTTTGCAGCAGTTGTTGCTTAATTTAGTAAAAAATGCCGTTAAATTTACCCATGAGGGCAAGATCACGGTTGCCGTAAATCGTGTCAAAAAAGATCGCTATCAAATAAGCGTCAATGATACGGGTATCGGACTTTCAAAAGAGCAGATCCATAACCTATTTGGATCTTTTGTACAGATGGATGATAGTATGACAAGAGAATATGGCGGTACGGGGATAGGGCTTGCTTTGTCAAAGCAGCTTGTATCGTTAATGGGTGGTGAGATCTGGGTAAAAAGCAAACTAGGAGTGGGAAGTAGCTTTATTTTCCAAATCCCTCTTATTGCCACAAAAACGCAAAACGCTAGCCAGGATAGTTTTATGCAAAGCCCACTTGAAGATGAACTAGAGGATAAGAAAAAGATAGATCCTATACAGCTGCAAAAGTTGTGGCAAGAGTTGCGACATCAGATCCAAAGAAAAAGACCACAACTGTATATGCAGACTATAGAGCAATTAGATGCGGTGCAGCTTTCGCATACACAGCAGCAAACATTGCAGCAGGTAAAGAGTTTGATCATTGAATATGATTTTAAAGGGGTGTTAGAACTTCTTAAAGATATTTAGTACTATTTGTGTACAATTATGCAAGAAAAATTAAAAAAAGGGTGATGATGAAAAAAGTATTAATTGCAGTCACAGTCGCAGCAGCAACCACTGCAGCAACTGCTGATGTGATAGAGGCAAAAGCCGGCGGCGGGATATGGATGAGTGAAGCAAGCGGGAGTATGAGTTATAAAAGTAATGATTCTTTTTCTCTCAATGATCTTGGAATTTCAAAAGATTCCAACTATTATCTCTATGCACAACTAGAGCATTTTGTGCCGCTTATTCCTAATATAAAGCTAGAAAGACACGTCTTTGATGAAAGTGGTAGCAGCGTTCAAAGCGGAAAATTTGGGGATACTACTTACACTAATGAAACGGTAGAGGCAAAATTAGCACTCAATCAAAACGATATCACGCTGTATTGGGGTGTGCCGCTTTTAACGCCGCTAACAGCGGGAATTGTAAGTGTTGATTTTGGGTTAACGGCTAAAAACATCGAAGGGTCTTACGCACAGATCGGGAGTGAAAAAAACAGTATAAACACTACTATTCCTATGGGGTATTTAGCAGCTAGTGTTGACGTGCCAATGGTAGATTTAGAGATTGAAGCCAACACTAAATATATCAGTTATGACAGTTCAACCGTGCAAGATAGTGCAGTGATGCTAAGTTACGCACTCCCACTTCCTCTGCCGCTACTTGATATAAGAGTGGATGCAGGGTATAAGATGCAAAGTTTTGATATCTCTTCAAAACTCGTCGATGATACCGATATCGATGCGGATGTTGATGGATTTTTTGTAGGACTTAGCGCAAAATTTTAAGCTAACGTAACCTCAAATCTTTTGAGGTTACGTCAAAGCATTTGTATCAAAGCAGATGGTAAATTGTGTTGTTGCGTCTTTAGAAGATACGTCGATACTGCCGTGCATATTCTCTTGAATAATCATTCTTGACATATACAGTCCGATCCCGGTGCCTTTGCCCTGATCTTTGGTTGTAAAGTAGGGATCAAAAATTTTATCGATATGCTCTGCTAAGATCCCTCCTGCATTGTCACTGATGGTTATACACGGTGATGCAAGGTCTATCTTGATAACGGGTGCTTTGATCTTGTTTTGTATAAATGCATCTTTGGCATTGGATATAAGATTTAATACAACCTGTTCAAACTCGTTTTTCAAGCCATGCAATATAAAATCTTTCCCCGTGATCTTTACGGCGATCATCTGCGTTTGTAACTGCGCTTCATGCAAAAAGAGTGCATTTTGCACCGATTCTTTGATGCTGAAGTCTTGTTTATTTTTATCGATTCGAAAAAAGTTTCTAAAATCATCGATTGTTTTACTCATAAACTCAATAATACGACTATTTTTTTGGATAAATCGTTGGATAAAAGTTTCATCTATCAATCC
>JBNJHJ010000030.1:0-13045 GCA_051748365.1 Campylobacterota bacterium | reverse complement strand
TTTACCTTCTGTTTTGCAAAAAGCCGCATATCCTCAATATCATCACTCTCATCCATAATCTCAACACCTAAAAGCGTTTCGATACAATCTTCAAGCGTGATGATCCCTTCGGTTTGTTCATAACTATCAACAACTAAAAACATATGCTCTTTTCGCTTGATAAACTGATTGAGCGCTTTTGATGCAGGCAGGTTTTCATTGATGGTAAAGATCTCCATCTTGATATCTTTGATCAGTTTCGTATCATCGATAAGGGCTTGTTCAAAGATCTTTTTTGTTAGCACCAATCCCGTGATATGGTCGATTCCGCCTTTGTACACCGGGATTCTAGAGAAGCTAAAAAGCTGTTCGTATTTGATACACTCACTGATCTTCATATCCTCAGAAAGTGAAAACATCACGCTTCTTGGCGTTAAAATATCTTTGGCTTTTACATCATCCATCTGTAATACATTTTCAATCACATCACTTTCTTGTTCATCGATGACGCCTTCATTTTCACTGATAAGCGTGGAGTGGATCAGTTCATCTTTGCTCAGCGCATCGCCGGCTTTTTTGTTTTTGGAGATCTTGTCGGTGACAAAAAGCGTGGTGAGGATGATAGGGTAAGTGATAAAAACAAACGCACGGATAAAATACGCCGCAACGGCGGCTAACTCTTTGTAAAAGATTGCTCCTACCGTTTTTGGAATGATCTCTGAAAAGAAAAGGATCATAAACGTAAGTACAACAGAGATATAAAACACGTAGTGGCTGCCAAAAACAACTTCCGCTTGCGCACCGACAGCTGCGGCTCCAAGGGTGTTGGCAATGGTATTGATGATCAATATAGAAGCGATCGATTTATTGATGTTTTGCTTAAGGTACTTCATAATAGCACCGGCTTTAGGCTTACTTTCTTCAAGCACGGCGATATAAGACATATTGATTGAAAGCAGTACCGACTCTAAGATAGAGCAGATAAACGATACGCCCACTGCTAGGGCGAAAAAGAGTATGAGTAGTTCCATTATATTTTAACCCTCACTACTTGGGTACAACTGTCATCGCTATCCATTTACGGGTATTCCTTTTTTTGATAATTTTAATGCGTATTTTACCCAAAAATTTGTTAATATGGAGATTATTTTTATACAAGTGGGGTAACTCGTTTTTTTCAACGGGGTTTTTTATAAATTGGGTATTATTAATTTAAAAAGTTTTGTAATACCCAAAGGAAAAAAATCGTGATAAAATTTTTGTATAAGCCCCTTTTTCTTTTTGTCGTTGCGGTTGCTTTTATCCACGTAGCGCTTTATTTTGAGTATGCGCTTTTGGAGCAAAAATACAAAGATGAAAAGATAAAAAGTGTGAGGCTTTCCTATCAAGATGCGATGAGTTCACAACAAAAGCTTATGCAGATGGTAGCGCAACAGATAACTAAAAACTATGAGATAGCAGCACTGATGCAGCAAGCAACGACAAACCCCCAAGATGCAGATAAGATACGCACCACCATAGCCAAACGGTTGGGGCCGCTTTATAAAGATATACAAGCCTTTGGTGTAGAGCAGTTTGGCTTCCATCTGCGCGATGCAACAAGCTTTTATCGATTCCATCAACCGCAAACTCACGGCGACAATCTGCTTGATCGCAGTCTTGTTTCACGAATGATCTATCAAAAATCACCGCTATATGGATATGAGATAGGCAAATTTTCCGATGGCTTTGCCTATCTGTATCCGCTTTTTTATCTTGACCGCTATGTAGGAAGTTTTGAAATCTCTATCTCGCCGATAGAGTTTTTATCCAGTATCAATCAAAATGCTAATTCGGTATTCAAACTGATCTTAAAAAAACAAAACCTCCAATCGATGCTGCCCAAAGATCGTTTGCAACAAATATATACCCCTTCATGCTTTTCTAATGAATATTATATGAATGAAAACATCTATTGCAAAAGCAAGCTGTTAAAAAGTGCGGTACAAAATATCGATAAACCGCTTCAAAAGAAGCTAAAAACCCAAAGAGCGTTTGTGCTTAACACAAAAGATGCAAAGGCGCAGCAAAAAGTGTTTACGTTTTTGCCGCTATTTAATTATGATAAAGAGTTTGTCGGCTACATCGTCTCCATTGCTGCAGATGATTATCTGTACACCTTAAAGCAGCAAGCGGGAATAAAATATGCCTTTGCACTTTTTGCGCTTTTTATCGTCTATCTTGTGTATAAGCGCCAGCAAAATACCAACAACTTGTTAGAGCAATTGCGAGAAGTGATTGAAAACTCTACGCTTGTGTCCAAAACAGACCCAAAGGGCAAGATCAGCTATGTTAATGAAGAGTTTGTAAAACTTAGCGGCTATAGTAAAGAGGAGCTACTTGGAAAACCTCATAGCATCATCCGCCATCCCGATATGCCAAAACAGGTCTTTGCTGATATGTGGGAAAAGCTTCGTAGTGGCAAGATCTGGAGAGGCAGGGTGAAAAACCGCAAAAAAGACGGCTCCTTTTATGTGGTGGATGCACGGATATTTCCTATTTTTGATCAAAGGGGCAAGATCAAGGAGTATATCGCCATTCGCAATGATATTACCGAGATTATGGATCCCAAAAGACAGTTGCTACAAGATATAGAAAGAATACAAGATCCCTTTTTGGTGATGCTAAAAGTTAGTCAATACGAAAGTTTAAAAGAGTTTTACGGGGTGAACTTTGTGCAGGATTTGGATGAGATGATAGAGCAAAGAGCTATCGGCGAGTTCAGATCCCGTGAGCTTTTTGAAAAGGTATATGGGCTCAAAGAGGGGTATATTGCACTTTTAGGCAGTAGGGTTATCAAGCATGAGCACTTACAAAAGATGATCAAAACCTTTCAAAGCCAAAACTTTACTATCCACTCTACAAAGTTGGAGTTAGAGTTTTATGCAAGCTATTCAAGCGCCAAAGAGTTTTTGTACGAAGATGTGAGTTTTGGCGTTGATAAAGCCGGAGGGGAAAAAGAGGGTCTGTTTAAAAGTGACGGATTAGCGCGGCTGATCAAAGATAAAACAGAGCAAAATATGCAGATGATTGCAAAGATCAAAAGAGCAATTGCGGATAAAAAGATCATTTCACACTACCAACCGATTGTCGATGCAAAAACGCTAGAGCCTATCAAGTATGAATCGTTAGTGCGCCTTATTGATGAAAAGGATACGATGATTGCACCCTTTTTCTTTTTAGAAACGGCCAAAAAAGCGGCATATTATAAAGATATCACTAAAATCGTGATCGAAAACTCCTTTGGCGCTTTGCAAAAACTGCCTTGCGTGACGATTAATCTCTCTTCAAAAGATTTAGAAGATGATGAGATTCGCGGTATTTTGCTCTCTTTGGTGCAAAAAGATATCTACCACAACAAGATCACTTTTGAACTGCTTGAAGATGAGGAGGTCAATGATTTTACGGTCATTCAAAGTTTTATCGCGCAAGTAAAGCAATATGGCGTACAGATTGCTATTGATGATTTTGGCAGCGGGTATTCTAACTATGAACGACTGTCGGATTTTGCGCCCGATATCTTAAAGATCGATGCGGGATTAATCAAAAATATCGACAAAGATTCCTACACCCGATCGATTGTCGAATCGATCGTACTGTTTGCAAAAGAACAAAAGATCAAAACCGTTGCGGAGTTTGTATCAAGCCAAGAGATCGCTGCGGTAGTGATTGAGTTAGGGGTTGATTATCTACAAGGCTTTCATGTGGGAAAACCCAAAGATATCGATGATATACCCGCTACGCCCCATACCCGATAGCACTTAAGCCGTATTTTTGCCGAATCGATCGCAAAGAACGGTCGATCTTTTGGGCGTGCAGATCGCTTTCATACTCAAGCAGCGATAGAGTGCGCGGATTGTTTTGGGTAAAATCGCTCACACTCAGAGCAATAGCATATACTTGTGGGTTGTGCGGTAGTAGCTTTTCTATAACCTCTTTGCAAAGCTTTTTATAAAACTTTTCACTAAAAGCGCGCTCAATGCGGATCGTTTTTTTAATGCTTGGCAGGTTGCTTGATTTGATCTTGAAAAAAAAGCTTGTGGGTGTTAGCTGCATATTGGCAAGGCTGTAGCACAGATGCGTAGCAAGTACTGCGGTGCGAAAAAGAACCTCTTCTTTGCTGTATACCGTAGCAAATACTCGTGAAATCCCGACACTTTGGCGATTTGAAGAGCTTTTGACAAACTCGGTATTGAGCCCTAAAATGCGCGCATACAACTCTTTGCCGTGCTTGCCCCACGAATCAAACAATCCTTTAACTCTCTTGACCTCTGCAAGTTTTCTCACGCCTCGGCTGCGTAGTTTTTTGCTGTATGCTTTGCCGATACCGGGGAACTTTTCTATAGGGATCGGCGCGATAAAGCTTTGAATTTGCTCTTGAGGCACGACTTTGGTGCCGTAGGGTTTGGCAAAATTTGTCGCAAGCTTTGCGATCCACTTGCCGCTGCTTGCTCCGATGCTAACGGGAAGGTGCAGGGTTTGCATGATCTCTTGTTGCAATGCAGTTATAAACGCTTGTGTATCCCCATCCTCTACCCAGCCGCTAAGATCTCCGAAAAACTCATCGATGCTGTATTGTTGCAAAACGGGGATGCGTGATTGCAAAAATCGGCGCAAGAGGTTGGACTTTTCGTAATAAAAAAGATAATCTTGCGGCAAGGCGATGAGTTCGGGGCAAAGGTGCAGCGCTTCTTCTAGCTTTGTACCCGTAGCAATGCCTGCTGCTTTTGCTTCATAGCTTTTGGCGACTACAATCCCTTTGTAGCTTTGTGATTTGCGATCAAAAAACCGACTCTTTGCGCCTTGGCAAAAGCTGCAGTTGCACTGTTTGAAGCGGCTGTGGTTTTGATCTGTATACTCAGTATGGTGGGATTGGAACTTATCATAGACAAGATTGGGCATAAAGCTAGAGCTTTTGGTATTGTGTTGTGCTGTTTTGATCTTTGTGTTTGAAAAGATCGCATTATCTGCAGAGTTGATCACTGCTACGGGGCGGTTTTGCAGGTTGGGATACTTGATCCGTTCACAGCTGACAAAAAAACAGTCTAAATCTATATGAATATACATCTTTTACTCCAAAATTATCTAAAAAGATAATAAAAGTATCACATAACTTAGCTTAAAAGATAATAATTTGCCGCAAGTGCATTTTTTGCTATAATAGCATTGATAAAAAGTACAAGGTTTGATGATGGATGAGTTTAAACAGATACTAGAGCGGATCAAAGAGTTTTTGTTGCAAAATGAGACAAAGGTTACAGAACGCCTTATTGCGCAAAA
The DNA here is from genome assembly GCA_051748365.1 of Campylobacterota bacterium. Lineage (GTDB taxonomy): Bacteria > Campylobacterota > Campylobacteria > Campylobacterales > Sulfurovaceae > TCS-49. The sequence continues at coordinate 7,747 of JBNJHJ010000030.1, read as the reverse complement.
ACTTGATATAAAACCCGAATACCTCTCAAGATGCAAAGCCAAAGGGCATATTCCCTATGAAAAAGTAGTGAATTTTTGCCATCAAAACGGATTGGATATTAACTATATTTTGTATGGCTCAAGCGTGCGTGCGCAAGAGGATAGAAATGTCGTAAAGATAAAGCTGCTCAATGATATTTTCGGTTCTTGCGGCGGGGGCGGCGCGGAGATTGGCCATGAGTATGAGTGGATCAATCTTGATAAACAGATGCTAGATTCTATGTTTCCCACCCTCAATCCTAAGCATTTAGAAAGTATCAAAGCCATAGGCGATTCGATGGAACCGGCGATCAAAGACGGTACGATCGTATTTTTTGACAAAAGCGATACCAACATCCAAAAACCCGGTATTTTTGTGCTTCGAGCAGGGGATGCGATCTTTATTAAGCGCGTCAATCGTGGCGTTGACGGGAATGTAGAGTTGATCTCTGATAACAGCATCTACCCTTTGCAGCGCATCGAACCGCAAGAGGTGTATATCATCGGTCGGGTTTTGGGCAGTATAGACAGATTTTAACAGGAGCATAAATGAGTAGATTTGATAATGTGGCACAGCATTGGGATAGTAAAAGTAAGCGTGTATCTATTGCAAAGCATGCGGTGGAAAATATCACGCAAAGAATTAATACCCGCGGAAAAAAGATCCTTGATTACGGATGCGGTACGGGGCTTTTAGCCTATGGATTAAGCGAAGAAGCTCAAGAGGTTGTGGGAATGGATTCAAGCCGCGGGATGCTAGAAGTGTTTGAGCAAAAAAATAGTGAACTTGGATTTGATAACGTACGCTGTGAGTATCATGACGCGAATAAAGACACTTTAGGGCAAGAGAGTTTTGATCTTATCGTCTCTTCGATGACACTGCATCATATCAAAGATCCGCAAAACTTTTTACGGCAGTGTTATGCAGCACTCAAAACCAGCGGGCAGCTGTGTATTTGTGATTTAGATGAAGAGGAGGGTGATTTTCACGGTGATAATAGCGGGGTGGAGCATTTTGGCTTTTCGCACGCTTTTATACAGAAGATTTTTGTCCAAAGCGGTTTTGAAGTAACCTTTTTAGAAAATATCTACCATATAACAAAAGAAGATAGAGAGTATCCCGTCTTTTTAATCATAGGCATGAAGCGATAGGATTCGCTTTTTGGCGATTGTAAATGTTATAAATGAAAGTATCGCCGTTAGCAGCATCATCATAAACACAGGCGCTAACGCGGTATCGGGCAGTAGGGTCGATAAAAACCCCATGAGCGCAGCAGTGGCAAAGCCCAAAACGCCTACCATCGCATTGGCCGTGGCACTTATTTTTGGGAAAAAGCCAAGCACAAGAGAGATAACATTGCCAAAGATAAAGCCTAAAGAGCCTACAAAAACCATGATCAAAGGCACAATAACATACAACGTAGGTAGCAATAAAGCAAAGATAATCAGTAAAGAACTTGCCGCTATCTGCACCCAAACGCCTGCTTTGACGATAGAGTCTCTATCGTGTTTGGCAAGTAGTGAGATATTAAGACGGTTAAAACCGATAAGCGTTGCGACGTTGATTGCAAAAAAGAGGGTAAAGAGGTTTTTATCCAATCCAAAATACTCCATATAGATAAAAGAGGATTTGGTAATAAAAACAAACATCCCCGCCATTGCAAAAGCAGCGCTAAAGGCTAAAAAGGGAGCAATCTTGTGTGTAAGGATGCTGAGATAATCTTTGAGCACGTTTTTAGATTTTGTTTTTGCCGAGGTTTCGGGGATCAGTTGGATCCAGACAAGTACTAACGATGCATACAGTGCCAAAAATAAAAAGATCGCTTTCCATGAAGCAAACGAAAGGATCAAACTTCCCACAGCAGGTGCGATCATCGGAGCTACCATCATGATCATAGCGATAAATGAGAGCGTTTTGGCGTTTTCTTTGCCCTCAAAATTATCCCGTACAATCGCAGCAACATTGACAATAGCAAAGCCTCCACCGATAGCTTGCAAAAACCGAAATGCCCACAACATCTCAAGGCTTTGGGCGTTTGCTATCATAAATGAAGCGGTGATATACAGCCCTAGTCCTAGGTTGATCATCACCTTTCTTCCAAACCGATCCGAAAGCGGCCCGCCGATAAGCTGCCCAATCGAAAGCCCGATGAGGTAGATACTCAACGTGATCTCGATGGAGCCGATAGAGGAGTTGAAATACTCACTCATAGATAGCATCGCAGGGAGGTAGGTATCGATTGCAAAGGGGCTGATTGCAGTAAGTGATGCCAATAAAAAGATAAAATATTTTGGCAATTGATGTTTCAAAAAGTTCCTTTTACTAGACTTTTGGTGCTATTTTGAATCTATAATACCTTGACTATCTTTAAGCGTCGCTTAGGCGGATTGTTGTATAATAATTAACAAAAAATTAAATATTTCGTTAAAGGTTTGTTTTGGATACAAAAGGATTACCCCAGCTTTTAGGCTTTGCCAGTGTGATTATTATTTTAGCGGGATTGAAATCTGCCGAAATGATCGTGATCCCTATAATGCTTGCATTTTTTATCGCTATCATCTCTACTCCGTTTGTGCGCTTGATGAGCCGCTATGGGGTGCCAAACTGGATTGCGATTATCGTGGTGCTTTTTGTTATCTTTATCGTCGGCGGTATTTTATCGCTTATCGTCAGCCAATCGCTGAACAGCTTTTTGGAAAAATTACCGATGTATCAAAAGAAGTTAGAAGCGATGGTGGTAGGGTTGGCGCCTTTGCTTGAGAGTATGAATATTCCCGTATCGCGCCAAATGCTTGTTGATGCGGTAAACCCCTCTTCGGTGATGAATATTATGGGTTCAACCCTATCAACGGTCAAATCCTTTGTAACCAGTGCTTTTTTAGTGATCTTTATCGTTATCTTTATCTTGATGGAAGAGGCAACGCTGCCTAAAAAGTTCAAAGCAGCCCTGCCTGATGCCAACGGTTCGATGGATGCGGCAAAAAATTTCATTGGGCGGGTTAATAAATATCTATTGATCAAAACAAGCATCAGTTTTGTCACGGGGGTTTTGATCACGGGATTACTGATGGTATTAGGGGTGGATTTTCCTATACTTTGGGGTGTTATTGCAATGTTGATGAACTTTATTCCCAATGTCGGTTCGCTCATTGCCGCAATTCCTCCGGTATTATTAGCAACCGTACAATTAAGCATTCCTGAAGCGGGACTTGTTGCGCTTGGGTATGCAGTGGTTAATGTGGGGATGGGAAATCTGATCGAGCCGCGGCTTATGGGAAAAGGGTTGGGGCTTTCACCGCTAGTGGTCTTTTTATCTCTTATCATTTGGGGATGGCTCTTTGGTGTTGTAGGGATGTTTTTATCTATTCCTTTGACGATGATTGTAAAAATTGCCCTTGAACAGCATCCGGGAACCTTGTGGATTGCGATTATGCTAGGAAATGAAACAGAACCTGTAGCAAAGATTAAGCAAGAACAAAAGCAGCTTGGGAGACAGTGATAGCTAGATGTGTTTTTGCTGTCTTTGTTTGGATCTATCTATCTTTGCACAATCTACTTCCACGGCGTAGGGGCGTAGAAATGTCGGTAGCTTGCGCCCCTGTACGCGCGCAAGATCTTTTGCCATCACGTTTCCCACGCTTTTTGAATCAAGATCTTTATGGTGTATTAAATAATCATACAATCCCTTTGCCACGCGCTGGAGCCCTATTTGGTGGGTTGATTGCATACTGTTGTAAAAATACTCGCAAAAGTTATAAAAGTTTTCAAACACGCTTTGGTCTTTATACAGTAGTTTGATGCTTTCTTTGAAGTTGCCGCTATTGTATACCATATCCCAATAGCGCGCAAAGCGCTTGAGTTTTTGCATCTGCAAGTAATCGATACAATCAGTTTGTAAGATATCGTAGGGCGGTTGTGTCGCATAGACCATCTTGTGCTCTTTTTCGTGGCGGTATAGGGTGGTGCCGCTGAGCTTTTTTAAGATACCGATCTGGATTTCACACGAACTTAGCTGCATCAAAAGATCAAGATTGCTGCCAAAGCTTTGCATACTCTCTCCCGGTAAGCCCACAAGCAGATCAAGATGCAGATGCGCAGTGGTTTTGGTTGATAAAAACGATAGATTTTGCTTTATCTTAGTGATATCTATCGCTCTATTAATATTTTTCGCTACCCTTTCATTGAGCGTTTGGATCCCCACTTCAAGCTGCAAAGCCCCTTGAGGAAACTCTTGCAACCGCTTTTTTAGTCTGGCGGGAAAACTATCGGGGATAAATTCAAAATGCAAGAAATAGGGCTCTTTTTTAGCAAGAAAAAAATCCATCATAATGCCGGCTTTTTTGATATTGAGATTGAAGGTACGGTCAATAAATTTAAAATTTCTCGCACCTCTATCCCATAATATTTGTAACTGTTCTAGCAACTGTTCAAAATCAAAATAGCGCACCTTTTCATCTATTGACGAGAGGCAAAACTCACAGTTAAAGGGGCATCCTCTGGAGCTTTCTATATAGATATAGCGGTTTTGGATATCAAAATCACTGTAGTGGGCATAGGGGAGTTCTATCTTTTTTAGATCCGTCATCGGGGCGCGAAAAAAGGTTTGCGTGATCTGTTTTTGTGCTAAGATATCTTGACAAAGTTCATAAAACACCGTCTCCCCTTCGCCGCTGATGATATAATCAGCACTGCTCAAATCAACTCGAAGCGGCGCATAACTCACCTCGGGACCGCCAAGAATGATCTTGATATGGGGGCGCACCGCTTTGATAGTATCGATAATTTGGCGTATATCTTGCGCATTCCAAATATACACCCCAAAACCGATGATTTGCGGATTACTTTCTAAGAGCTTTTGAGCGATCTCTTGATTGTTTTTATTGATGACAAACTCTTTGATCACGGCATCTTTGCGCAGTTCGTGCAAGTTGGCATACAGATAGCGTAGCGCTAAAGAGGAGTGCGAATATCTGGCATTGAGCGTAGTGAGAATGATTTTTGACATTGAGATACTTTTTTTTGATTTTTGTGATTATAACAAAAGAGGGAAAAAAGTGAGCATCTCAAGCAAAAAGCTTGAGATGAGTAACCGTAGTTTCTTCTTGTTTCTTTCTTATTGCAAAATCTTTCTATTTACTCTGGGTACAGAATATAAATATTGATTTCTCCTAAGATAGTAAAGTTACGACACTACAGTAACGTTTAATGCTTGTGGACCTTTTCTTCCATCACCGATCTCAAAAGTCACGTTTTGACCTTCGTTGAGTGACTTGTGACCTTCAGCGTTGATTGCGCTGAAATGAACGAATAGATCTTCGCCGCTATCTTCTTTTTGAATGAATCCATAACCTTTTTCGTTATTGAACCATTTCACTGTACCAGAGAATGTTTCTGACATTTTTCTTTCCTTTGTTGTTAGAGCTATTGCTCCATTATGTATTGATGTCAAACCAAATTGACAAACTCATTGTAGCATAAATGAGAAAAAATCAAACCAATTCTATGGAAATTTTAAATTTTTGTAACTAAAACGACTTTTTTGTTTTCATATTGTTACATTGAATACAAAAATGTAGTAATAAATATTCAAGTTAATATAATTTTAATCAATTATAAAGTAAAATAACTAATATCAAAAATAGGGGTTATGATGAAGTTACCGATTTTAATAGTACTTCTTTTTTCACTACATGTTGCACTGTTTGCAAGTTTTGAAAAGGGTTTTGAAGCCTATCACAACAATGATTACGAACAAGCAATTGCGCTGTGGTCGGATGCTTGTGAAGCAAAAGATAGTGCTTCATGTATGCTGCTTGCATTTATGCACGATAACGGCAAAGGGGTCAAAGAGGATAAGAAAAAAGCAAAACTATACTATCAAAAAGCGTGTCAACTTCATGATAGTATAGGGTGTGAATTTTTACAAAAACTGCAATCGATGGGGTACTAAAGCGGTTTGACTGCCGCTTTTACCCCTCTTGGGTAGGATCGACAAAGGTACGTGCACCTAACTCTTTATCAAGGCTATACATCCCGTTGCCGCTTTCACCGATAAGGTTTATCTTGTCAATTATCTCGCTAAAGAGCGCTTCTTCCTCTACCTGTTCCATCACAAACCACTGCAGCATATTGTATGTTGCGTGATCTTTTTCTTTTAGGGCTAAATCGCTGAGGTCATTGAGCCATCCCGTCATCTTCTGTTCATGTTTAAACGCCTCTTCAAACGCATTTTTGATCCCCTCGCCTTTGAAGTTAAACGCTTTAATATCAAGCAGTTCAATATCTGCACCTTGATCATCAAGGTAGCTATATATCTTCATTCCATGTGCTACCTCTTCTTGGTACTGCACCATAAACCAGCTTGCGCAGCCGTTGTAGCCAAGCTTGCTCGCATAGGCACTGAGCCCTAGATAGATATAAGCTGAGTGGTACTCTTTGTTTAACTGTTTGTTTAATGCTTCCGTCATCTTTTGTGAAATCATTTTTATCCTTTATCTATTGTTGATATTTACTCCAAATTGCAAGGCCTATTGCGGCAACTATCAAGATTCCAAACATCACCGCCCAGATCATAAAATCGGTATTAGCAGTTTCTACTTCAGGGTTCATAAACTATTCCTCTTGCATGATTTGTAGTATCTTTTTTGCTTTTTCATCACCGAATTTTTTATACTTGTACGCAAGCCATGCTTTTGTGATCTTGTCATACCCGCGATGTGATGAGAGATTTATTATAGCATCAATCTGCTTTGAATCTAATGCCTCTTTTATGAGTGCTGCTGCGATAAACCGTGAATGGATATCTTCGATATTTTGCATCGCTTTAATCGTTTGGTTCATATCATCTTTTAGCAGCGATGCGGCGAATTTGTAGTAGCGCTTTGGAAGCAATTCTATCTGTTCTTGGGCTATGTTGCGCATAAGAAAGGCTTTGTACGCGCTTAGTTGCGAATTTTGTATCACTTTTTGCAGCTTTATAAAATCGCTACAGGTTGGATCTTTTAAGACACTTACTTGCATAGCGCATTTAGTAAGATAAATCTTTGCCAGTGTTTGCAAGTTCGCACTTTTTTTGGCATGAGCAACGGCTCTTTGCAAATCTTTTTTGGCAGCAACATCATACGAACTTAGAAAGTTTTTTTGGTACGCTTGCGCTGCATTGATGGCGTTGAGTTCCCACTTGTTTTGTGGCTGTTTGAAACTACATCCGCCCAATATTAGGATACAAGCAATTACTAAATATCTCATGGTAACTCCATCTGTGCATCTTTGTCGCTTAAAATCCCATCAATGGTATCAAGCAGTTGATTGGATTTGATAAGCGCGTACTCTATCTCTTCTTGTAGCAGCTTCACCTCACTATCCATCCCGCCTACGGTATCAACCATGGGATCAAGCTTTTGTAGCTTTTGCTGTAGATCAAGCAAGATCGTGTCGATATTGCCGATGGCTGTATTGACGGGATTGATGATATCTTTATCGATCGTTTGCGATGTTGTCTCGAGATTTTTCAAGATGTTATCAAGTGAATGAAGGGAGTTGATAATCGATTGCGCTCCCTCTTTGCCTACCGCTAACTGTGCAAGCGGGTCATTGTTGCTTAAGCGCGCGGAGAAGTTTTCAAGATTTGCCATTGTGTTCATAAAGTTTGAATCCTCTTTGGCAAAGGAGTTTGTCAGTGTTTGAATATTATCAACGATGGTGATAAGATTATCCACGACGGGGTTT
>JBNJHJ010000029.1:0-13049 GCA_051748365.1 Campylobacterota bacterium | reverse complement strand
GTCGCACATTCCAGCTTTTGGATTGATGCAAATCGTGCCAAATTCAGCGGGAAAAGATGTCAATAACTTTTTGCGTGGACAAAAAGTGGCACCAAGTAGCAACTTTTTATACAATCCCGACAATAGTATCTTGTTTGGGTCTACCTATCTGCATATCTTATACTATCGATACCTTTCAAAGATAAAAGATCCGCAAAGTAGAATCTATTGTGTAATAGCTGCGTACAATACCGGAGCGGGTAATGTAGCTAGAGCGTTTACGGGGTCAAATAACACTTCAAAAGCTGCACGCAAAATAAATACGATGACACCGCAGCAAGTGTATGATCATTTGGTTAAAAATTTGCCCTATGATGAGACAAAAAAGTATCTTGTAAAAGTTAGCGATAGATTATCACTGTATGCAGATTATGTAAAACAATAAAAAAGGAGGGTTTGTAAAAAAGGGGATAAAAAACAACACTACATAGTCATAATAAAATTAACACGAAAAAAGGAAGAGAGAATGAATAAAAGTATGATGTTTAAAGGGATTGCTCTAAGTACGGCAATCATGTTTATGGGGGGATGTACAGGCGTAAAGGTAAATGTAGCGGAGTTTCCGCAGAGAATGGAACAAAAGGCGATGGTGCCTGATATCTGTAAACCGATATACGATGCACCACAACCGACAATTGCGGTACTGGATTTTAAAAACAATACCACATACACCGATGCCGACGTGGTAGCAAGTTCGGGACAGCGTGATAGCGCTGCAGTAGTGGGTGTGGGCGTAGCGCCTACAGGAGTTGTTGCAGGCGGTGCATCAAGTACTAAAACAAAATCAAGAACTGAAGCAAGAACAATTGAGGGAAAACTCGGTGAAGCGATTACACCGATTATTGAAGATGCAGTTATCAAAACAGGTGGGGCAAAGCTCTTCACACGTGGGGATAACATGGATAAAATTAACGCAGAGTTGCAGTTTCAAGATAGTGGGTTAGTGGATACTAAAACAGCCGTTGAGTTTGGAAAGCTTTCGGGAGTTGAGTATATCATCACAGGTACAATCGATCAAGCGGCAGTAACACGAAGAGATAATTCAGGAGCGGCAGAGGGTGTCGGAAAACTTGGAGACGCAACGGATAACGATACCGTAAAAGCAATCGGAGCTATCTTTCAAATTGCCGCTGCGGTAACTGACGGAACGATCGTAGAGACAAAATATACCGTGCAGATGCTTGAAGTTGAAACAGGACAGTTGAAATACAATGGTCAATTTACTGAAAAGGTCAATATCGGAAAAGTGGAAGATCCTACATTCGATCATATTATAGGTGCGATTCAAAAGGGTATCGGACAGGGGATTCCTGATCTACAAGAAGAGTTGAACAAAAGATTTGGACTGAAAGCCTATATTACACAGATTCGAACCGATGTAGAGGGTAAAGAGGCGATTGCGCAGATCAATGCGGGGATGAATAACAACCTTAAAGAGGGTGATGTTTTTAAAGTGATCGCGTTTGAAGAGATCATGGATCCACTTAGTAATGAGATATCTTGTGATATGATTACGGATATGGTTGAACTAAAAATTTCTAACCAGATCTCTCCAACACACTCTTGGGCTGTAGTTGACGGTGAATACAATACACTAAGTTTGGGACAGATGGTTCAAAAAACCGTATCAAAATAAAGGATATTGATTGAGAGTACATATTTTATTAAGCATTGTGATTGCGTTTGTTTTAAGCGGCTGTGTATCGATCCCAACGATGCAATCTCATGCTAAACCGACTTCTCAAGAAGTACCGCAATGGTTTTACCAAAACAAACCAAATACCCCCGTTTTCCTCTACGGAACGGGGCAGGGACACAGTGTAGAACAGGCAAAAACACAAGCGCTTAATAGTATCTCAAGTAGTATCGTTGTTACCGTAAGCGGTGAGATTGAGACAACGACAAAGATGCAGGGAGGCAACTATTCACAAAATGTTTCTGATAGCGTAAAAGTAGAGTTATCAAAGATAAAGTTTCCTAATCCGCAGATAGAAAAACAAGCACATGTTAATAATCGCTACTACGTACTTGTAAAGGTAAGCAAAGCGCAGCTGTATGAAACGGTAAAAGAGGAGTTTGACACAACACACGCTTCTATAGTAAAAGATGAAAAAAGAGCGTCTGCGATGCATAAGCTAGATAGTATATATCTACTGCGTCAAATGATGCCACAGATTCAAAGTGCTCAAGCAAACGCTACAATTCTTTCAAGTCTTGATAGTGATTTTGACGCTAAAACCTACTTAGCGCAGTATGCAAAGATCCAAGATCAACTGCAGCAACAACAAAGACAGTTGAATATAAAAATTGAAGCACAAAATAAAGCATTTGGCGATTCTATCGCTTCTTTTATTAATAGCAGCGGGTTTAGACTCAATGCAAGCAGTGCTGATGTGATAATAGTGAGTCAAACAGATATACGAATGAGTGAAGCAAGAGGATGGCTTATAGCAAAAGCTACGGTTAATCTAAAGATTAACACCGCTTCAAAAACACTTAATTCTTTAAGTATTCAAACAACGGGACGAAGCTCTTCGTCAATAGACAATGCAGTTGCAGATGCAGCTGATAAGTTTGAAGATGAGTTACAAGAGTTAGGAATTGAAACGATTTTGTTTCAAGATAAATAACCGGTTGCAGCAACAAAGCGTTGCTGCAAGATGAGATTTGCAAAGGCCTTGAGGGGTTTTTGCAAATCTCATAAAACATTGTTTGCAATATAAGCTAAGCAGATATATACAATAAAGGAATAAGATGAAGATAGTAGCGATAATTGTTTGTGCTTTTTTACTGAGTGGATGTAGTATGCTCTCAAGCGGCAAACAAGATATCACAAACACTCCCCCTACATGGCTGCATGATGCAAACTATATTGAGGGAAAAATAAGCGCGGTAGGATCTGCGGGAATCCACATCAAAGGGCAAGCAGCACAGGAAAAGTTAGCGATTCAAAGAGCTGTGGAACAGATAGCGATGCAGTTACGAACAAGTGTAAGCACCGTGACATATAGAGAAGATAGCAACGGCAAAGCGACAAAAGCGCAAACACAATCGCTTCAAGAGACCGATAAAGTTTCTGTTTCTACTAAAGTGGTCGATAAATATAGAGACAGAAGCGGAAAAGTATATGTTTTGGTTGTTCAAGAGTAGATAATTTTTGATTTAGCAGCCCCCTTAATTTGGTATTAAATTAAATTTAATTATAATTACTATGATTTATGAGTGTAAGGTTGTATAATGCTAGAAAAGTACATATCACAAGCGGTATTTGATGTTTGTAAAAAACAGTTTGATGTGGATATAGAACAGGTTGCAAAGATCGATGATACGCAAAAGTATTATACAAGCAGTATCGATATCGTTTTTAAAAATAGAAATAAAACGATCTTGATCTACAGTGATAGAGAGTTTTTAACAAATATTGCACAGATATTGCTATTTGAAGATGCACCCGATGAGGAATGTTTGATCGATCTTAATAATGAGATCGCAAATTTAGTTATCGGACACTCCAAAGTGCTTGCTGCCGATGACGGGTATCCCTACAAGATAGCAACTCCCGTGTATGATGGGCAAAGCAGTGTGATAGAACCGACACTTTTTTTTGAGTCTTCAAAGGGTAATATGATTATAGGTTTAAACGATGGCAGATGAAAATATAGATCAAGAGGGAAAAAGCTTAGAAGATGTGGATACTTTGGAGGTCCAAGAGTCGGATTTTGAGTGGCTGGAGTACCACGGGCTTCATGATATGGATGTTGAACTGGATTCGATGCTTGGCGAAACAACGATGACAATAGGTCAAATCCTCAAGCTTGAGAAGGGATCGGTAATCGATCTTGATAAACCTGCCGGTGAGAGTGTAGAAGTGTATGTAAATGGAAGAATTGTGGGTAAGGGTGAAGTGATGGTGTATGAAAAAAGCTTAGCCATTCGTATTAATGAGGTGCTTGATTCCAATGCAGCACTGTATTATTTAGCAAAAGAGCATTTATGATCAAGCTTGTACTATTTGTAGTTTTATCAGCACAGACTCTTTTGGGCGTTACACTGCTCAATCAAAATCTTTATGAACGAGACAATAGAGTCGATCTCATGCTTTCGTTTGATTCGGAGTTTGAGGGAAGAGTGTCGCAGCAATCCCACCAAAACGGCGTAGCAATAATTTTGAGTGACGTCGTTTTAGAAGCGCCCTATCAAAATGAACTCAACCATCCTTTTTTACAAAGTATTGCGATAACGCAAGTCGGTGAAAATAGCGTATCGCTTCGTTTTGTAAGCCAAAGCGGTATTGATGTGTTAGCAGCCAAAACAAGCGATGGGTACGGTTTGCGCTTACGAGTGGTTTCGCCGCAACCTCCTGTAACAAAGCAGACAAAGCCAAGCGGACAAAAAGATGCGCCCGCACAACAGAACCCGTCGCCGACTCAGGAGCAAGAAGATACCATAACCCTAGGTAAAGAGGGCGGTGTAGAGTTGACTCCTAGTTATATTATTACCGTTTCAGTGCTTCTTGTTATCGCCGTTGCTTTGTTTATCGTCAAAAGAAAACTCAATGGCGCAAAAGAGAGTTGGCTCATACCAAAAGGGTTCAATACACAGAAGAAAAAACAAAATCTAAATATTAAGTTTCAAAAAGTTCTTGATAGTAAAAACAAAGTAGTTTTGATGGAGTTTGAGGGACGGGAGTATTTGACGCTTATCGGGAACTCTAATATACTTCTTGATAGTTTTGCCGATGGTGAAGTGGTGAGTAAAGACGGTTTTGAAGAGGTTTTTGAAAGAAATAAGCAGCAGCTTAACGATTACTTTAAACTCTCTCATGAAGATAGCGAAGCTTCAAAAGATAGTTTTAAAGCAAATGCAGAAAGAGTGTAAAGGGTGAATTTAGTTTTATGAACTATTTGGTAATCAGTTTTTCACACAAAAGTTGTGAATTAAAAACAAGAGAAAAGTTAGCTCTAGATAGTGATGAAAAAAAGATATGGCTGCTTCAAACATTGACGCAACTAGATTCTATCAATGAAGCGATAGTTTTATCAACCTGTAACCGAGTCGAGCTTATTATGAATGTTTCAAACATTTATGAAAGTACAAACTATGCACTTGAATCTATAAGCTCTTATTCAAAAGTAGGAGTGCAAAAGTTACAAAGCAGAGCTGAGGTTTATGAACAAGAGGGTGCTATTCACCATCTTTTTAGTGTGATGGGCTCACTTGATAGTTTAGTTATCGGCGAAAGCCAGATTACGGGGCAGTTAAAAGATGCGTATAAATTTTCCTACGCACAAGGCTATTGCGCGCAAAAGCTTAGTCGCGTGATGCACTATGCTTTTAAGTGTGCCGCACACATTCGTACCGCTACACACATATCACAAAACAAGGTTTCAATCTCTAGTGTAGCTGTGGATATGGCGCAAAAAAAAGCCGGAAACCTAAGCGGCAAAACTGCGCTTGTAGTGGGTGCAGGAGAGATGAGTACGCATGCAATTCGCAATTTAGCAAAGCGTGATGTAGCTATCAAGGTAGTTGCAAGAGATTACAACAGAACAAAAGAGTACGTAAAACAGTTTGATTGCGATATTACGCCGTGTCGACCCTATGAATTAAAAGAGCAACTACAGCGTTGTGAACTCCTTTTTAGCGCTACAAGTTCACATGATCGGGTTATTACAAAAGAGATGGTAAGCCCTGTGGCATTTACACGCTACTGGTTTGATATTGCTATTCCTAGAGATATTGAAGATATAGAGATTTCCGGGGTACAGATATATAGAGTAGATGATTTAAAAGAGATAGTAACGCAAAATGTTAATCAAAGACAGCAGTATGCAAAAGAAGCGTATAAGATCGTAAGTAACTACACTGTAGAATTTTTTAAATGGCTAGATGAACTCTCGGTTGAGCCGTTTATAAAACAGTTGCGATTTTTAGCAGATGATGCGATAGAAAAAGAGTTAGAACGCTGTTTTTCAAAAGGATATTTGTCAAAAGAGCAGGAGCAAAATATCAAAAAAGCGATGCAAAGCAGTTTTAATCGGTTTTTGCACAACCCTACGAAGATGCTAAGAAACAGTTCTAAAGCGGGCAAGACCGATCAGCTTTTAGAATCTTTGCAAGCATTTTTTGATCTACAAGACATTGATAGCATCGGTAGTAATAATAAATGTATTTTAAAGGAAGAGCAATGAAATTTTCAAATATGTTGATCCCTACAACAAAAGAGGTCCCAAAAGATGCGGTACTCACAAGCCACATCCTGTTGCTTCGCGGTGGATTTATCCAGCATGTCAGCAGCGGAATCTACAACCTACTGCCCCTTGGCGTGATGGTACAAGATAAGATATCTTCAATCATTAGGCAGGAGTTAGATAAAGCAGGGTGCAATGAGGTGCAACTTGGCTTTGTTACTCCGGCATCATTATGGGAAAAAAGCGGGCGGCTTAAAAAATACGGTAAAGAGTTACTTGTTTTTAAAGATAGAAAAGATAATGACTTTGTACTAGGTCCTACGCATGAAGAGATGATGGTTGAGATGGTAAAGCAGACAGTAACAAGCTATAAGCAGCTGCCTCTTAATCTGTATCAGATCAATACTAAGTTTCGCGATGAGATACGACCTCGGTTTGGATTAATGCGCGGGCGAGAATTTTTGATGAAAGATGGGTATAGTTTTCATGCAAATAAAGAGGACATGGCAAGAGAGTTTGCATTGATGGAAAAAACTTACAGCAAGATATTTAAACGCTTAGGTTTGGATTTTAGAGTCGTAGAAGCCGATAGCGGTGCTATCGGCGGCAGCGGTAGCAAAGAGTTTATGGTTATTGCCGATAGCGGCGAAGATAGTGTTGTAACTTGTAGCAAGTGTGACTATGCCGCAAACGTAGAAGCTGCAACGGCACAGCCAAAACAAAGCAAAGCCCAAGAGATCAAGGCAAAATTTGCCAAGTTTCAAACGCTCAATACGCACACGATCGAAGATGTGGCAAACTTTTTTAAAGTAGATGCATTTTATGTGGTAAAAGCGGTAGTGAAAAAAGCAATTTTTACTGATGAGCAACGATTGGTGATGTTTGTGTTGCGAGGATGTGATAGTTTACAAGAGGTAAAAGCGTGCAACGCAGTGGGAGCCAACGAACTTGTTGATGCAAGTGCCCAAGATTTAGCCCAAGCGGGTATGGATGCGGGATTTATCGGACCGATTGAAAGCACTGTCGAAGTGGTTGTTGATCCGTCGCTTAAAGATGCGCAAGATCTCATCGTTGGAGCAAATGAGAAAGATTACCACTTTGTCGGAGCCGGATATGAGCAGTTTCGAGTAGACAAGATAGCGGATTTGGTAGAGGTTAATGAGGGAGATAGCTGTATCTGTTGCGGGGCGCCGCTTGAGTTTAAAAGAGGGATTGAGGTAGGGCATATCTTTCAATTAGAAGATAGATACTCAAAAGCCCTTGATGCATCCTTTTTAGATGAAAATGGGAAAAAAAGTTTTTTTGAGATGGGGACCTACGGAATCGGTGTAAGTCGATTAGTTGCTGCTATTATTGAACAGCACCATGATGAAAAGGGGTGTAGATGGACAGATGAAACGGCACCCTATCATGTGAGCGTAATTGTCGCCAATGCAAAGAATGAGCAGCAGTTAACCATCGGTACACAAATTTATGATACGCTTAGGGAAAACGGAATTTCCGTTATTCTTGATGATAGAAAAGATAGATTTGGAGCGAAGATGAAAGATTATGAATTGATAGGCTTTCCCTATGCAGTGATTGTTGGCAAAAATGCAGCTGATGGAGTTGTGGAGGTGGTCAATCGAGACAACCTTGACAAGATAGAGACAAAGATAGATGAAATCTTAAATCATGTAGGGATATAGATGCCGTATCTGTTACTTTATCTATTTATTGAAACCTTAGTATCTGTTGCTATTGCTTCAAGTATCGGCGGTTTGCTTACCTTTTTAGAGATATTAATCAGTGCTGTGGTGGGAGTTTTTATTATCAAGAATTTTAATTACTCCATTCGCGATAATCTTGAAGCTGTTAGTCGTGGGCAGATTAGTGCAGGGGAGTTTCAAAGAATGAATATCGCTTCTATGGTTGGAGCGATACTGCTGATAGTTCCGGGGTTTTTTACCGATATTTTGGGACTACTGCTTCAGTTTGAAAAGTTTGCAACGTTGATTGCAACAAAAATCTTTAAACTGAAAAATAAAGATAAAACGGATCTTGAACCAAATTACGATCCATTTACAAAAAAAGGAGAAAATGATGTCATCGATGTTGAAGTTATTGA
This sequence comes from Campylobacterota bacterium, assembly GCA_051748365.1. Taxonomy (GTDB): domain Bacteria; phylum Campylobacterota; class Campylobacteria; order Campylobacterales; family Sulfurovaceae; genus TCS-49. Next base: position 4,712 of record JBNJHJ010000029.1, on the reverse strand, counting down.
TCGTAGCGATTCTAGCAAGTAGTGCATTTGCAAGTTCGTTGAAAGAAAAGATCATAGAGTTTGAAAAGCAAAGTATTGATCCTCGTATAGAGGTAGAAAAGTTAGAAGTAACGCATGAAATTGATGTAACAAAGGGGTGGAAAGGGTATATACTAGACCTTACCATAACGATGCAGGGACAAACAAGAGAGGTTAAAGATATTCTTTTTAGTGACGGAAACGTGGTTACAAGAGAGTTGTTAAATCTTAGTAGCGGTGATTCATATAATGCAATGATGGAGGAGTATACCTATCCCACTCTTGATAGCAGATACCACAAAAAAGAGTATCTTATTGCAGGAAAGCACGGTGCAAAGAACAAGCTTGTTGTTTTTAGTAACCCAGGATGCCCACACTGCGTAAATTTGATGCCCGGACTTATCCAACAGGTAGAAAGTAAAGATGATGTAGCACTATATTACATCAAATCAGGTTCTGCTATCTCTTTAGCGATGCTAAAAGCGAAACAAGATGGAGTAAAAGATGTTACAAAAAAACTCTATAGTGCATTAGCAAAAGATAAACAAGCCATTGCGCAGATGCGTGACCCGGAAAAATCGTTAGAGTTTTTTAATAAGGTATTTGATACAAAAATCACGCAAGAGCAGATCAATGAAAATGCTTTGCAGCAAAAACTGCAAACACAGATGCATTTAGCGCAAGAAGCGGGTATCAAAGCAACACCTACAATCTTTGTAAACGGTAAGATCGATCGTTCAAGAACAAAAATGCAAGAAGTGCTACAGTAAGGATGGGGATGCAAAAGATAAGAATTGCAACAAGAGCGAGCAACTTAGCGCTTTGGCAAGCATATCATATTCAAGATATGATCATGCAAAAGTTCCCGGGTACGGAAGTAGAGATCGTAAAGATCACAAGCAAAGGCGACAGGGTTTTAGATAAGCCCTTAGCGCTTATCGGCGGTAAGGGACACTTTACCAAAGAGTTAGAAGATGAGATGCTAGCAGGAAATGCCGATATGGCAGTTCATAGCTTAAAAGATGTTCCCACCAATATGCCTCAAGGTTTAGACCTTATAGCAATTACTAAAAAAGAAGATGATAGAGACGTATTCTTATCGCACAAATACGCAAGTATCGAAGAGTTGCCAAAAGGTGCTGTTGTGGGCAGTACAAGTTTGCGAAGAAGGATGCAGCTATTGAAGATGCGTCCCGATATTACAGTAAAAAACTTACGGGGTAATGTCAATACAAGATTGGCAAAACTTGAGCGCGGCGAGTATGATGCTATCATTTTAGCGTATATTGGAATGAAGCGGTTGGATCTGCTTAAAGAGGTTCCCTTTTCAGAGCCTATCGATACGACGAAGATGCTGCCGCCGATGGGACAAGCTGCATTAGGGATTGAGATTGTTTCGGGAAATAGTGAACTTGAAAAGATCGCTTTGAGTTTAAATGATGACAAGAGTTGGTTTTGTTCAAATCTAGAAAGAGATTTTGTAAGAAAGTTAGCCGGAAGCTGCTCCGTGCCGATTGCAGTGCATGCAAGTATCCAAAATGAGCAGGTAAGACTACAAGCGATGGTGGGCCTTCCTGATGGAACAAATATCTTAGAAGAAGATATCACAAAACCAAAATCACAAGCACAGAATCTTGGTGTAGAAGTTGCGCAAACTATGATCGATAACGGCGCTTTAGAGATTTTGAAAAGGGCTGAAGAGATCGCATTTAAAGATGAAAGATGCGAAAGATTATAACGTACGATGGGGTTTTGGCTTAAAAAGACGATTGCTTCTTTATTAATGCCGCTTCCTCTATTACTACTTCTTTTTGTGGTAGCTTTGTATTTTTTTTACAAAAAAAGATACAGTACCGCAAAAAAACTTTTTATCCTCTCCTTTGTATTTATCACACTTATAAGTTATGAACCCTTTGTAAATTTCTATCTCTATCCTCTTGAAAAGAGTGTATATAAACTTGAAAAAATACCTCAAAATGTAGAGTATATTTTCATCCTTGGAAACGGGCACAAAGAAGATGCACGTTATCCCCATAGTGCAATGCTTAATGACGCCGCCATAAAACGTTTAACGCAAGGGTTTGTTCATTATCGACAAAGCGGTGCGCAACTGATTGTTTCTGGATATGGAGGGAAGTTTAATACACAATCGCATGCAGATGTAGCTGCTGCATTTTTGATGCAACTTGGGGTAAAAAAAGAAGATATCATCAAATTTGAAACAACCAAAGATACGTTTGCAGAAGCAAAAGAGTATAAAAAAAGATTTGGAAAAAGCAAATGTATCCTTGTCACAAGTGCATCGCATATGCAAAGAGCGCAAGCGATATTCAAACGGTTGCAGCTTGAGCCCCATCTTGCCCCGACTGACTTTTTATCACAACCAAAGATCGATTGGCTAGGATTTAGTGGGCAAAATATCTATAAGATTGAAGTAGCTACCCACGAATATCTTGGACTATTGTGGTACAAGCTTCGAGGGTATATTTAGAGGTGCCCTTAACTCTCTTTTTCTTCATCTTTTGCCAATCCATCGAGTATATAGATCTGAATCTCATGCTTAGGAATCTTTTTTCGTAGAGTTTCATCATAAAGTTTTGCAACCTTTAAATGATACTTTTCATACTCAAAATGAGGAAAATGCAAACTCCATGCATTGACAATTATCCGTTTTGATATCGCTTCATAGAGCCACTCTTTATAGATCGTAAAGGTAGCAAAAAATATACCCGTAAAAGCAACGGCTAAGATGATGGAGAGGTGGCAATCCATCTTTGCAAATATGTTGTGTAACACACCAACAGCAGGGATGATAAAAAGATGTGCGATGATGATAAAACTGAGATACGCTCTGCCTAAAAGCACGCGATACTTCAAAAGCCTCTCTGAAGGGATAATACCTTCATCTAAGATAAGATTGGCTTTTAACAACTCCTCGAAATGGATCGGTTGCGATGATTTGATATAAAGATAGTTTATTAATTTGTTTTTCAGTGCTTGGTACAACTACTGCTCCTTTATAGCGCGTATTGCTTGAATATTTTTTTCTTTGATTGTACTTTTTATCGCATCTCCCTTTAAGCCTTGCGCTTTGAGCACAAGTGGATCGCAAGCGATAAATTTTTTTTGATACACATCTAATTCTTTGGCATATTGTATCACTTTTTTACTATAATTTCCTAAATAATCTTCAATCTTGTAGCGTGTTGCAACAGCGGCAACGTAGCGTTTGGTTACATTTTTAGGCAAAAGAGGTTGCTGCAAAGCTTTGAGATAGTGTTTTGGCAGGGTCTGTAATTTTGAAAAATTGAAATCTCTTTTGAGATGGTAGATAAACATATAGTGATAAGATTTTGGATTGAAATCTTGATGCAACGCTTTTGCATAAAAAAGAAACTTTGCAAATGTGATCTCACTTGCAAACAGTTTTTTTGCAACACAAAGACGCAGCATATAGTAAAGTCCATAGTGTAGCTTTGGAGCATAAAACATCTTTTCAAATTCTTTAAATACTCTCTCGTTGCTAAGATCGTCAAGATCCATTTTTTGCATCAGCATTATGCTGTTTGCATCTATTTTAAAACCTAGTCGGGCGCTAAATTGCATTGCACGTAAGACACGTAAACTATCCTCCGCAAAGCTGTTGTGATCGACGATTTTTAATATCTTGTTTTCTATATCGTCTAAACCGCCGAAAAAATCTACAATGCTTTGAGTTTTTAGATCATACATCAAAGCATTGATCGTAAAATCACGTCTTTTGCATGCTTGTTTTGCATCGGTTGCTAAGCCAACCGTAAATCCTCGGTGACCGTTTGCAGTTTTTGATTCCGTTCGCGGCAAAGAGATATCTATATCAGCATACTTATAGACAAAAAAGCTTTTGCCTACTCCCTTAGCTTTAAGTATCTGCATCAGTTTTTCGTACGTTGCAACACTACAACCATGCAGTTCTATATCGATATCACTACAAGGTCTTTGGAGTAAAAAATCTCTTACGGCACCGCCGACGATATAGGGGCGTGTACCGTGTGCGAGAAAAAAATCACGTAGATATGATACTTTGGATCGAGTTTGTGGGGGAAGGGCAGGTAAAAAGTCGGTTACTCTTTTTTTAATTTGTCTAACCTTTCATCAAGAGTTGAGAGGATATATTCTAAAAAATTCACGGTCAAATCAAGTTTTGCTTCGATATTATTATTATTGGGTGATTGAAACCCTTCAAAAAGCACCAACAGCTTTTCTCGCATGGTTTCAAGGTATTTTATCTCTTGTGTATGATCTTTTCCGATGCTTGTATCTTCCTGTTTTGGAGTGTCTTTGGATTCCTCATCTTTAAAAGAGTTCTCATCTTTTTGCTCTATGGATGCTTTTTCTTCTTGATTTCGCAAAAAAGGTGGCAACTCCAAATCCTGCGCAACATCTTCATTTGAGTTAGATCCGCCGGTTGCTATCGGAGCATTTTGCTTATAGCTTTCGATATGTTTTTTTAGATTCAGATCATCTTTTTTGCTATCTTTTTCGATCTCATCTAATGTTGATAATATCACATCTTTTAATTCCATATAAGCCACCTCTCAAACTCTAAAAACTCAACTTCATCTTCCATCTTGATAAAAAACTCTTTCATCTGTTCATCAACACCGCTAAACTTTTTGTGGATTCCCGAAAGTCTTTTTATCGCTACTCTAGCT
>JBNJHJ010000028.1:0-13351 GCA_051748365.1 Campylobacterota bacterium | reverse complement strand
AAATTTTCATAAAGGAAAAAGCTTGCAAATATCCCTACAACAACTGCATAAAGAAGATCTTACTAATAGTGCACACCCCTCCTATTTTGTGCAAACCCCGGATTATTCGATGCTTATTTTAAGATTACCTACCGTAACTGAGCATAAACTCAGCGCGAAAAATTACCGTTATGTGATACAAGATGCAGCGGTGTATCCTTTTGAAGATGAAATACTTTGCAAGCAAGCGCTCTCTTTTGAAATGCTGTATAAGCAGATAGATGGGTTAGTCGATGCTACGACACTGCTGCTTGAGGGGTATATCGATCAAGTTGCGGTGCTGGAGGAGAAGATTTTTAGCAAAGAGATGGATAAAAACTTCATCGATTACTGGTTTGAGCTGAAAAAAGATCTTTCAAGACTTGAGCGGATCTATTCAAGAGCTCATGGAGTGCTCAAAACATTTATCAAAACTTATGAAGCAGATAGAGCGTTTGTAAAAGATAAGTTTTTAGATATAGAGGAGCATCTTGACCGAAACGGTCGCAGTGTAAGTTTGAGCCTTTCAAAGCTAGATACGATCTATACCTACTATGAATCGATCAAAAACGACCGCTTAAATGCTACGCTGTATACGCTCACGCTACTTTCTGCAATCTTTTTGCCGCTTAATCTCGTGGTTGGGTTTTTTGGAATGAATACGACCGATCTTTTTTTTACACAAGACAGCGGCGGTACAACGGGTGTGATTATAGTGCTCTTAGCTATCGTGGTCTCTATCGTCATTGCCGTGCCGTTGCTGCTTAGAGTGTATAAGATGACCTTTGGTAAGTTTTTAAATCGGTATGAGTTTTATAAAAAGATAACACAAAAAGTAAAGGATAGATTATAAAACAGATCTTTATAGTTGCCCTTTTAAGTATACAGCTTTTTGGATGCGCGCTGTGTACGATCTATCAGCCGACCGTAACGGTAGATGCAAAACTTCATAGCACACAAACAGCTTTAAAGATGCTTGAGATTACGTGGAAGTTTGAAAAGGAGTTTTCCGCAGAACTTTCTAGAGATTATGACTACAATAATAACAACATTTTTGAAAAAGAGGAGCTGCAAGCGATTGAGGGGGCAATAATTGAGTATATAGAGCCGCTAAATTTTTTAACAACGATCAAACATAACCCAAAGCAAAGTGCACAAAACTTAGAAGATATAGCGCCACTTAAGATAGAAGATATCTCCTATCAAACCTATTTTGTCAATGACTTGCTTCGATTTAGTTACCAAATTCCGCTTTCATACTCACTAGAGAAAGGGGACGTGTTTTATCTTAATATCCATGACAGCGAAGGTTTTTTTGTCTTTGCTATGGATGAAAAGACGCTTGAGTTTTCACACAAAAGCTTAGCAGCAGTAACAAACGTTCGGACTGATTCACTTTTTATCGAGTTTCAAAACAGTGCAGAAGTTATAAGCAATGAGCGACAAAAGCCCGCCCCTACGGATAGGGGTGTAGATGAAGAGTTGGACGGGGGGATATTGCAGCAGTTGCAGCTATGGATAACAAGAGTGCAGCAGCATTTGCAGCAGTTGTTAGAATCAATAAAAAAACAAAACAGTATAACAGCTTTTTGGAGTGTGATGGCATTTTCACTGCTGTATGGAGCCTTGCACGCTGCAGGTCCGGGGCACGGTAAAAGTGTGGTGGCAAGCTATATCTTTTCGACAAATAAAGATGTGAAAAAAGCGTTGATTATTTCACTGCTTATAGGTTTGGTGCATGCATTTGCTGCGTTTATTCTCACGCTTCTTATCTATTTTTTAGTTACCGGGTTTTTACTCCCCTTTGTCGATAGGGTGGGGTATGTCGTCACTAAGATCTCTGCGGTGGTGATTATTGCTATTGCGTTGACGCTTTTGTATAACAAAATTAAGATCTACCTACAAAACAAAAATCGCCCCCGCTTTTCGCCGCATAAACCAAGTTGTGGCTGCAGTGCGTGCAAAGTAGATAGTAAAACAACCGATCTAGGCGTGATCTTAAGTGCGGGGTTGGTTCCCTGTCCGGGGACGGTAGTGGTCTTTATCATCACAATTTCGCAGGGGATGTTTTTTGTTGGTTTGATGAGTGCGGTGATGATGAGTTTGGGAATGAGTGCCGTGATTTTTGCAACGGCACTGTTGTCACTGAGTATAAAAACTAAGTTTACGCAAAATCAAAAACTGTTACAGATTTTTGAATACGGTGCTATCGGTATTATCTTGGTTGTGGGGAGTTTGATGCTTCTTGTATAGATAGAAGCAAAAGAGGCTATCTCGCCTCTTTGAATGCATCTGCTATCATAAATGAAAGTTCTAACGCTTGATTTGCATTAAGTCTTGGATCACACTGGGTGTGGTAGCGATCACTGAGAGTGTCGGTAGTTACTTGCGAACTTTGACTTCCCACGCATTCAGTTACATTGTCTCCCGTCATCTCTAGGTGGATGCCGCCTGCGACGCTACCCTGGGCTTTGTGGATTTGGAAAAACTGCTTCACTTCGCTTAAGATACTTTCAAATTCACGTGTTTTGTATCCCGTATCGGTTTTGATGGTATTGCCGTGCATTGGATCACAACTCCAGATCACATTTTTACCTTCATCACACACACGTTTAAGCAGCTTAGGAAAATGCTGCCCTATTTTATCTGCTCCCATGCGAACGATCAAATTCAATCGTCCCGCTTCATTTTCGGGATTGAGCGTATCGATGAGTTTTATCAATTCATCTTCACCCATACTCGGTCCCACTTTGCAGCCGATTGGATTTTTTATTCCTCTAAAGTACTCTACATGTGCACCGCTAAGGTCTCTTGTTCTATCTCCTATCCACAGCATATGCGCAGCACAATTGTACCACTCATCGGTTAAACTATCTTTGCGTGTTAACGCTTCTTCGTAGTTTAGCAGTAAGGCTTCATGTGATGTATACAGTACTGTTTGCGCAATTGCGGGTGTATTGTCTGAAGTGATGCCGCATGAGCGCATAAATTGCAGCGATTCTTCGATCTTGCCTGCGATATCTTCATACTTTTGCCCAAGGGGATAATCTTTTAAAAAGTCTTGATTCCACATATGCACCTTGTTCAGATCAGCCATGCCGCCTCTTGCAAAGGCTCTTAACAGATTGAGTGTTGCAGCACTTTGGTTGTATGCTTTGAGCAATCTTTTTGGTTTTGGCTCTCTTGATCCTTCGTTAAAGCCGATATCGTTGATAATATCACCTCTGTAGCTTGGCAGTTCAATCCCGTCTACCTTTTCAAAATCACTGCTACGAGGTTTTGCAAATTGCCCGGCGATTCTTCCTACTTTGACTACGGGTTTGCCGCCACTAAAAGTCATCACCACTGCCATCTGCATCATTACTTTAAAAAGTGATTTGATATTATCACCGCTAAATGCACCGAAACTCTCTGCACAATCTCCGCCTTGCAATAAAAATGCATCGCCTCTACATACTGAGGCTAAACTCTCTTTTAACGCTCTTGCTTCGCCTGCAAAGATAAGCGGCGGATATCCGCTTAACTCTTTTTCAACTTTTTTTATCGCTTCTTTATCATTATAGGTCGGTTGCTGCTTGATCGGAAAATCTCTCCAACTGCTAGGACTCCAGTTACTCATCATACTACCTTTAAAATTTGTAATTATTTAAAATTGACTGATTTTATCTAAAATTAGTATAGACAATCCTGAATACCCTGTCTTTAAAAGTGTAATTATTACTATGATGAAAGATACGTTACTTTCCTAAGCAAAACTCTGAAAACATTTTGTCTAAAATCTCTTCGCTGTTGTAGGGTTTTGAGATGGAGCTTAGATGCGTAACTGCTTCAAGAAGATGGTAGCTAAAAAGTTCTAACTCCTGCGATTGTAGCGGTGGTAGGGCTGCATTGATCTGTTCTTTTGCTTTTTGTACGGCATCGATTTGTCGGTTTGAAGTAAGCATAATCTCTTCATCTAAACCGATATCGTCTAAATGTTGCTGCAAAGCATCGATAAGAGGTTCAAAAGAGTTTTTGGTTGATATAAAAAGAGGATCAAAAGCTTGTAGCTTAGACCTCTTAAGTTGTGCGGGGAGGTCGCTTTTGTTGATTGCAACTATTTTATGGATATCGGTTTGCTGCAAAAGCTTTAGAATATGCGCATCTTCGTTTTCAAACTCTCTTGAGCCGTCAAATAGCGCGATGACGATATCGCTTTGCTCAATTGCTTGGAGTGATTTTTCTATCCCTATTTTCTCAATTGTCTCTTTTGAATCTCTAATCCCGGCGGTATCGACGACTTTGACAAGATGGGTACCTACCTGTAGGTGCTCTTCGATGGTATCTCGCGTCGTTCCTGCTATATCGCTGACAATAGCGCGGTTGAAACTCAGCATCGCATTTAAAAGAGAACTTTTTCCGACATTGGGTTTTCCGATGATAGAGATCTTAAACCCCTCTATCAACCCTTTGCGTCTATTGCTTGAAGCAACGATCTTTTCAATGGTTTGAATAAGTTGTTCTAATTGCCGCTCAAGATTATGCAAAAGATCAGCCGGTAACTCCTCTTCTGCATAATCGATACTGACCTCAGAATAGGCTAAGGCACTTAAAAGCTTCTCTCTTGCATCATCGATAAATGTTTTTAACTCCCCTTTTAACTGTCTTGTTAGTATCTTTGCGGCATCTTGGCTTTTTGATTCAATCAATTTAGCAATCGCTTCAGCTTTTGTCAAATCGATCTTTCCATTTAAAAAGGCACGTTTGCTAAACTCGCCGGGAGCGGCTAATGTAGCGCCGTAATCCCGGGTTGCTTGGAGTACCGCTTGGGCTACAACCATACCGCCGTGACATTGAAACTCTACGATATCTTCGCCGCTGAAGCTAAAGGGAGCTTGAAAATAAATTACAATAGCTTGGTCTATGGCATTATCGTTATAATCATAGAGAGTGTGCAGATGCGCATATCGGGGAGTAAAGGTATCTTTTTTACAGATTTTTTGTGCAATAGCGACCGCTTTGTCGCCGCTGAGTCTCACTATAGCAATGGAAGCGACGCCGCTTGCAGTTGCTATGGCGCAGATAGTGCTATTTTTTGAAGTCATTAACGATTATATATTTTTCATCAAAACTATTTGACTTGATGCCGACATATTTATTTGGAAACCTGTTGCGAAGCTGTTTCAGTGCAATTTGCACCAAAATACCGTCAAGCGGTTTCGTACTGCCTTTTCCCGTCTGCTCTATCTGGTTGATAACGGGCTTGATGTAGTTGGCAATCATCTTCTCTTGCGAAGTTAAAAATTGCGCTATCTCAAGACGTGTCGCAAGAGAGTATTTTGCATTGATCCAGTTAAAAAGCATATACGAAATCGCTTTGTAACGGTACCCTTCTTTGCCGATTAAAAGAGCTGCATCGTTGCCTTGGATATTGATATACACTGTGTTTTGATCAAGCATCGATACTTCAATATTGTCAAGATCAAAACAGATAGTACTAAAAAGGTTTTGCAGCTTGCTATCAATCTCTTTAATGATGGTTTCACTGTCAAATACCTCTTCGCCACCATCTTCGTTGTCATAAAAGCTATCAAGAATTCCGCTATCTTCAAAACTGTATTTGTGTTCATTTTTGGGTTTTTGCGGAGTTTCTCGAGTTGTTTTTTGTGTTGCTGTCGCTTTTTTTGTGTCGGCTTTAGGCTTTGGCTTTGGAGCCGCTCTTTTTTGTTTTGAAACTGTCTCTTGTGGCACCGTGCTTTTTTTCTTACATGTCGCAACGATAATAGCAGTTTTGCGAAACATTCCCAAAAACCCTGTCTTAGGGTGTTGGATGATTTCAAAATTCAGTTGTGTTATAGAACATTCTAATTTAGAAGAAGCTTCTTGGTACGCTTCTTCTAAAGTTTTAGCTTCAACTTTCAGCATCTTTTTGCCTTTTTGCTTTTGCTTCAAACTGTTTGTTGATCACCCACTGTTGTGCAATGGAGAAGATGTTGTTTGCTAGCCAGTACAGTACAAGTCCTGCGGGGAAGGTGATAAAGAAAAACGTAAACACTACCGGTAACCACTGGAAAATCTTTTGCTGCATCGGATCGGTAAAGTTATTTGGTGAAAGCTTTTGCTGATACCACATACTAGCACCCATCAAAATCGGTAGTACAAAGTATGGGTCCATCGCCGAAAGATCGTTAATCCACAGTATCCATTCGCTTCCTTTAAGTTCGGGGGCATTGATAAGTACACGATAGATCGCAAAAAAGACGGGAATTTGCAAAATAAGCGGCAAACATCCGCCCATTGGATTGACTTTATGTTTTTTGTAAAAATCCATCATATGCGTATTCATCTTTTGCGGATCGCCCTTGTACTTTTCTTGTAGTTGCTTGATTCTAGGCGAAAGCTCTTTGAGCCGCTGCATCGAAGTCATCCCTTTGTGCGTTAGTGGAAAGAGAATGATTCTAATAAGCAGCGTCACAAGAACGATAGCCCATCCCCAGTTGCCTACATAATCGTAGATATAAAGCAGTACTTTAAAAAGCGGTGCGGAGATAAAGGTGAAAAATCCATACTCAATCGCATCGGTGAGTTCGGGGTGGATGTTTTGGAGTTTTACATAATCTTTAGGACCGACATATCCATCGATTGTAAAATCTGTATCTGCGTTGATAAAAAAGACGGGGTTTTCATTGTCTGCGATAACCGACACGTTGCGAGGGTTATCAAAATCAAAAAACATCGTTGCATAGTATTTTGAAAAAGCAGATGCGATGTTGACGTTTGAAAATCGCTCATCTCCGTTAGCGTCACCACTTTCGATAATCTCTAAGACTTCATCGGTTTTGCGCACAAGTGAACCGTGTACGGCAAAGCCGTCAACAGCAACAACAGGTTTATCACCCGGAGTTACAAAAAACTTTTCATTTTTATCGGTGCTGATTGCAAGCGTATAGTGACCATCAGGATAAAAGGTGATCTTTTTTGTCACCGTGACACTCTCAAGCGTTTGCGTTAGCGTCACCGTTTGAGCACCGTTACTTACATCAAGTTGCGTTTTATCTGCAACAAAGGGAACCTTAAATGATTGTGCGTTGATCTGTGGATCGGCAAATCTGATCTCTAAGGGCTTGATGTTTTGGTTGCCAAAGAGCTTTAACTGTGCATCATCATCATCGGTAAAGCGTGATTCTAATAGCGTTACTTGATTGATTCTTGCTAATCTGTCAAGCTCAAGGTTAAAGTTTGTTGAGTGTACCGTTACGAGTGTTCTGTCCAAAGATGTCGCTGTTTGGGGTGCATTGTTGTTTTGAGTTTGCGCAGTTTGTGCTACCTCTTCATCGACTTGCGGTGCTTGTTGGGCTTGTGCAGGTGCGTTTTTTTCTGTCTCTTGTGCTTGCGAAGTTTGCGTTGCATCTTGCTGTGCTTGTTGTGGCTGCTGTTTTGAAATGTAGAAGTAATCATAAGCAACAAAAACTAAAAGTGACAAAACCGTGGCTATTAAAAATCTTTTCTGTGTATCTAATTTGTCCAATTGATTTTCCTCAGAGTTTGGTTTGTGCTGCATTGAGCTGTGTCAATGCCGTAATAAATCTTTGATCTAGTTGTGCAAAGTCTGTCTGTAGAATTTTAGGTTTAGCAACAAAAATATAAGAGCCCCCTTTTAAATTGGGAGAGTGTGCAATAAAAAGTGCGCGAAGCAATCTCTTTGCTCTGTTTCTTTTTACTGCATTACCTACTTTTTTGCCGGCAACGAATGCGACTTTGTTTTGATATTTTGGGTTATAAAACAGAACAAATTCCGCACTATGCTTAGCTTGTGAACTTTTGTAAAGTTTGTTAAATTCTACAGACTCTTTAACCGTCGTGTAGCCTACTAAACCGACAATCTTTTTCTACCTTTTGCACGTCGTGCATTTATGATTTTTTTACCGTTTTTTGTTTTCATTCTTGCTCTAAACCCGTGTTTGGTTTTTCGCGGTTTGTTGTGTGGTTGAAAAGTTCTTTTCATCACTTATTCCTTTTAATGTGTTTTAATTAAGCGCAATTCTACACAAAAACTGCTTAGCTATATATTAATTTACTATGCTAACTATCTTTTTGGTATAATAAAGATAAACTTCAAAAACTGAGATGTAGTGAGAGGATGGATATGGGTAAAACAATTGCGATGAATAAAAAGGCTAAATTTGATTATGAATTTATCGACATTTATGAAGCCGGTATCGTACTGCTTGGCAGTGAAGTCAAAGCCATACGCGCAGGTCGCGTAAACCTTAAAGATAGTTATTGCCGATTTATAAAAGGTGAACTGTGGCTACTCAATGCCCATATCTCCTATCTAGATACGACCAATCCACACTTTAAGCCCGATACCACTCGCGTGCGCAAGTTGCTTATGCATCAAAGTGAGTTGGTAAAGATCCAAACAAAGGTCGATAGGGGTGGATTGACCATCGTACCCATCAGTATCTATTTTAATAAAAAAAATATTTGTAAACTCAAGATTGCCGTGGCAAGGGGAAAAAAACTGCATGATAAGAGAGAAAGTCTGAAGAAAAAAACACTTGAAAGAGAAGCCAAACAAGCTTTAAAGAACTTTTAATACAATTTTTCAAGCTAAAAAAAATAAAAACTTATGTATAATTTGGGATAACAAGTAGAAAATTCGTCTTAGTAAACGTCAGTAGCAGGATAATAAATGGATAGAAAGTGTCAGCAAATAGAAAAACTCTTTACAAAGATCAAGCAAGGGTGTAAAAAAGACGCCCTTTACCGTGAGCATGTAGTGGAGTTGTTGGAAACTACTTATAATAATGCCGACCTTTTCAATATCACTGCACAAGACTTTCGTCAAATGATGCTTGCGTATTCTGATTCAAAAGCTACTGATGTGGCAAAAGAAACTCTGCAGGATTTTCAAGAAAGTACAGGAAATATATCAGATATTACAAAACTCAATATCGAACAGGTGGAAAATCTCATTGCCGGTGAGAGTTTGGACCTAAGCAGTCTTAAAGATAAGGTAAGCAGCTTTCATGATGAAGTTTTTATCGAACTTGAAAAAGCAAACAGTAAGATAGAACAGTTACAAACTCAGATTCACTCATTGGAAAAAGAGGTCCATCTTGATCACTTGACAAAAGTTTACAACCGCAAAACACTTTTAGAAGATATTTCAAAACTGATTCAATACGCCTCAAAAGAGAATGCACAAGGGTTTAGTATTATCATAATAGACCTTGATGATTTTAAACTTATTAACGACAAAAACGGACATTTAGCGGGTGATAAAGTGCTTATCTATGTAGCAAAACTGTTGAAAAGTCTAGTGCGAAGCGGTGCAAAAGTATACCGGTTTGGCGGAGAAGAGTTTATCATCGTGCTCAATAAAACAAAGCTTGAGGAAGCGGTGGAGATAGCAAAACGTGTAGAAAGTGCTATTGCAAAAAATAAACTCAAATACAAAACCAATATCATACAGATAACGGCAAGTTTGGGTGTGACGCAGTACAAAAAGGGTGATTCATATGAAGCGCTTTTTCAACGAGCAGATAAAGCGATGTATGATGCAAAAGCAAACGGAAAAAGTAGAGTGGAGATAGGATAGTGGAGATAAGTATGATTGATATAGTCGTTGGTGGACTTGTTGTAGTCCTTGGGTTAAAAGGAATTTTAAACGGAATGGTCAAAGAGGTCTTTGGCTTGCTTGCAATTGCCGGCGGAATCTTTATCGCTAGCAGCTTTTCGGCGGGGTTTGGTAGCTTTGTCGATCAAAATATCTATAGTTTTCAAAAGCCGGAAATAGCGACATTGGTAGGATTTGTGCTTCTTTTGATCATTGCATGGGGCGGTATTTTGCTGCTTGGAGGCACCATTTCAAAGCTTGTAAAACTCAGCGGCTTAGGTATCATCGATAAAATTTTAGGGGTTGTATTTGCTTCGGGAAAGATATTTGTCATCTTTGCCGTTATTGCGTATGCTATCTCAAGTGTAGATATACTATCAAAACAGTTGCAACCGCAAACAGAAAAAAGTTTTCTCTTTCCGCTACTTGAGAAAACGGGCGGGTTTATTGTCAACATCGATCCCGAGCTTTTTGAAAAGGCAAAAGAAAAAGCCGGGCAAAGTATCGATTTTGATGATTTTAATATGAGCAAGATAGAGAACAAAGATGCCGTTATCGAGCAGCTAAAACAAAGAGCGCAAGAGGGCGATGCAAAAGCAAAAGAGTTGATGCAAAAGGTTGAAGATGCAAAATAATATCAAAAAAGATTTTGAGCAAGCTGCGATTAGTTATGAAGAGTTGTTGCAAGATTTTAAAGTCATCTTGCGAAAAAACGGGTTGAAATACACCAAGCAAAGAGAGTTGATACTCAAAGCACTTTACCAAAACAATGGGCATTTTTCTCCCGAAGTGCTCTATAACCTCGTACAAGAGGAAGATCCGCAGATGAATATCGGGATCGCTACGGTGTATAGAACGCTTGGATTGCTAGAAGATGAGGGGCTTGTCTCTTCACTTTCTTTTGGGGCTCACGGCAAGAAGTATGAATTGGGCGTAAAAGAGCATCATGACCATATCATCTGTCAAGAGTGCGGCAAGATCGAAGAGTTTTGTGATGAAGTGATCGAAAAAAGACAAGAAGATATAGCAAAACACTTTGGCTTTAAACTCACCGACCATAGTATGAAAATATATGGTATCTGCCCGCAGTGTCAACAAAAGAGTAATTAAAAATTAGGAGAGAATTTGTTTAGTAATCAATACATTCAAGAAAGAATTTCTAAAGTAGATCGATTAAAAGAGTTAGGGATCAATCCCTACACAAATGATTCAAAAAGAGATACGACCGTTGCTAAGTTTATTAACGTCAATAGTGATGTAGAGCAGTTAGAAAACAAGCGCGATGAACACCGCATCTACACCGTAAGCGGAAGGGTGAAGTTTTTTCGATTGATGGGAAAAGCAAGTTTTTTAAAGATTGAGGATGAAAGCGGTATTTTGCAGATCTATGTAGCAAGAGATAATTTGCAAGAGGGCTTTTATAATACTATTTTTAAAAAGAATGTCGAAGTGGGGGATATCATCGAGGTCAGCGGCTTTCCTTTTGTGACGCAAAAGGGTGAGTTGACGCTAAGCGTGAATGAGTTAAAGGTACTCACTAAAGCGATCAGCCCCCTGCCTGAAAAGTATCACGGTATCCAAGATAAAGAGTTGCGTTACAGACAGCGCTATCTTGATCTTATTATGAACAGTGAAGTAAAAAAGACCTTTCATACAAGAAGTAAGATCATCTCTCTGACAAGACGGTTTTTTGAAGATAAGGGGTTTTTAGAGGTGGAAACACCGATGATGCACCCCATCGCAGGCGGTGCAAATGCTAAACCCTTTACGACCCATCATAACGCATTGGGAGTTGACCGATTTTTGCGGATCGCTCCGGAGTTGTATCTGAAACGTTTGATCGTAGGCGGATTTGAAGCGGTATTTGAAATCAATAGAAACTTTCGAAACGAGGGGATGGATGCAACGCATAATCCTGAATTTACCTCTATCGAGTTTTACTGGGCGTATAAAGACTATAGAGATCTTATCGAGATAACAAAAGAGTATTTTGAGTATCTGTTTGATCATTTGGAGCTGCCTAAAGTATTGCCGTACGGGGAGCTTAAAATCGATTTTAATAACTTTAGCGAGATACCGCTAAAACAATCACTAACCCAAATCGGCGGGGTTCCCAAAGAGGTTGTTGATGATGCAGCAGCGGCAAGAAAGTATCTTAAAGAAAGAAATTTTGACGTACCTGATGGATTGAGTGCTGCGCAGATGCAAGGAGAGCTCTTTGATGCTTTTGTCGAACCAAAATTGATCGATCCGACCTTTATTACCCAGTATCCTGTAGAACTAAGTCCTCTTGCAAGACGCAGCGATGCAAACCCCGAAGTAACAGAGCGATTTGAACTGTTTATCGCAGGTAAAGAGATCGCAAACGCTTTTAGTGAGCTTAATGACCCGATTGATCAGCTAGAGCGGTTTGAACAGCAGATGAGCGCTAAAGATAGCGGCGATGATGAAGCCCATGAGATGGATGAGGATTTTGTACGTGCGCTAAGCTATGGAATGGCACCGTGTGCAGGGCAGGGAATTGGTATCGATAGATTGGTAATGATGCTGACAAACCAACACACGATCCGCGATGTGTTACTCTTTCCGGCGATGCGACCGGAGAAAAAAGATATAATTGCACAAGAGTTGGAGCAAAAAGCTTCCGGTGAAGAAGACGGGGCAGAAAAATAAATTTAAATAGATAAAGGATAAAGTGATGGCATATTTTATGGAAAAAACAGATAAAAAAGTATTTGATCTTATTCAAAACGAGTTAGAAAGACAAACAGACCACTTAGAGATGATTGCAAGTGAAAACTTTACAAGCCCTGCGGTAATGGAAGCGATGGGAAGTGTGTTTACAAACAAATACGCCGAAGGGTATCCGTATAAAAGATATTACGGTGGGTGTGAATTTGCCGATGAGGTAGAACAGCTTGCAATAGAGCGTGCTAAAGAGATATTTGGATGTGAGTATGCAAATGTACAGCCTCACAGTGGAAGTCAAGCTAATGTTGCGGTATACGCGGCACTTTTAAAAGCAGGCGATAAGATACTGGGAATGGATCTTAGCCACGGGGGACACTTAACCCATGGTGCAAAACCTAGTTTTAGCGGTAAAAACTATCAATCTTTTACCTACGGCGTTGGGCTTGATGGGTTGATGGATTATGATAAAATCAATGAGATTGCACATATTGTAAAACCAAAGATGATAATCTGCGGTGCTAGTGCATATGCAAGAGAGATTGACTTTAAAAAGTTCCGTGAAATCGCTGATAGCGTCGGGGCGTTACTGCTTGCCGATATCGCACACATTGCGGGGCTTGTAGCAGCGGGTGAACATATGAGTCCCTTTCCCTATGCCGACGTTGTGACCACAACAACACACAAAACTTTGCGAGGTCCACGAGGTGGGATGATTTTGTGTAATGATGCTGATATTGCCAAAAAAGTTAATAGCGCGATCTTTCCCGGAACCCAAGGGGGACCGCTTGTGCATGTGATTGCCGCAAAAGCGGTGGCGTTTGGAGAGATACTTGATAGCAGTTGGAAAGAGTATGCACAGCAGATAAAGGCCAATGCAAGAACACTTTCTAATGTGCTAATTAAAAGAGGTTATGACGTCGTAAGCGGCGGGACGGATAACCACTTAGTACTGCTTTCGTTTTTGGGCAAAGATTTTAGCGGTAAAGATGCTGATGAAGCGCTTGGAAATGCAGGGATTACGGTCAATAAAAATACTGTACC